>JBBRFR010000269.1:0-5743 GCA_038241485.1 Burkholderiales bacterium | reverse complement strand
GGTCGTGACGTCGGCGTGAACGCCGAATACACCGCCGGCCCGATCTACGTGGGCCTCGCCTACGACAAGATCAACGCTGGCACGCCCACGTTCAGCGCCGCTACCGGTGCTGTGGACGGCAACTCCGTCGTGATTGTTGGTGGTGCCTACAACTTGGGCTTCATGCGCCCAATGATCTCCTACGCGAAGAGCAAGACGCGCACTGGCAGCGTCGTGGACAGCGATTCCCTCTCTGTTGGCCTGACAGCTCCTGTCGGCCCCGTCGTGCTCAAGGCGCAGTACACCCAGCGCAACACCGACCGCGCACCGCTCGCGGGCGTGGCGGCCGACGTCAAGCTGCAGAAGCTGGGCGTTGGTGTTGACTATTTCCTGAGCAAGCGCACCAAGATTTACCTCGACGGCGCACAAGTCAAGCAAACGAACCTGACCAACAACACCGCCTTCGCTCTGGGCGCTAATCACAGCTTCTGATTCAGCACTCGCGCCTTGTGCGCGAGCTTGAATCACAGGCCGCCTTCGGGCGGCCTTTTTCATGGCCCTTTTGCGGCAATTGCCCAAGATCGTTGTACAACAACGCTCCAGATGATTGCCTTCATTCTTCGCCGCCTGATCCAAGCCGTCGCTGTCATGCTGGCGGTGGCTTTCATTGCCTTCATGCTGTTCCAGTATGTAGGTGACCCCGTCACCAACCTGCTGGGGCAAGACGCCACGCCTGCGCAGCGTGAGCAACTGCGCGCCGATCTGGGGCTGGACAAGCCTTTCCCTTTGCAGTTTGCGCGCTTCGTCGGCAATGCGGTGCAGGGTGAGTTCGGCCTCAGCCTGCGGCAAGGCCGCAAGGTCTCTTCACTTTTTGTAGAACGATTTCCGGCGACGCTAGAGTTGTCGGCGGTCGCGGCGCTCTTGGCCTTGTTGTTTGGCATCCCCATGGGGGTGTATGCCGCCTTGCGACGGGGCAGCTTCATGTCGCAGGTGCTGATGACACTCTCGTTGCTCGGTGTTTCGCTGCCCACGTTTTTGATCGGGATCTTGTTGATCCTGGTCTTTGCCGTGCTGCTGCAGTGGCTGCCCAGCTTCGGGCGCGGCGAGTTGGTCGCGCTGGGCGGCTGGAACACCGGTTTCCTGAGTCTGGATGGCTGGAAGCACTTGATTTTGCCCGCCACCACGCTGGCGATCTTTCAGCTCACCCTCATCATGCGGCTGGTGCGTGCCGAGATGCTAGAGGTCTTGCGCACCGACTTCATCCGATTTGCGCGGGCGCGGGGCCTCCCAAACCGCGTGGTGTACTTTGGCCACGCGCTCAAGAACACCCTGGTGCCGGTCATCACCATCACGGGGCTGCAACTGGGCTCGCTGATTGCTTTTTCCATCATCACCGAGCAGGTGTTCCAGTGGCCCGGCATGGGGCTGCTGTTCATCCAGGCCGTCACCTTTGCCGACATCCCGGTGATGGCGGCCTACCTGTGTGTGATCGCGTTGGTGTTCGTGACGATCAATCTCGTCGTGGACTTGCTGTACTTCGTGGTCGATCCTCGCCTGCGCGTCGAGCCGGCCGGCAAAGCGCATTGACATCTCGGTTCCTACAAGGAGAAGACGATGAAGCTCAGATCCCTCTTGATGATGCTTGCCTTGAGCCTGGCGGGTGTTTGTAGCCATGCGGTGACGTTGCGGGTGGCCAACCAGGGCGACGCGCAGTCGATGGACCCGCATTCGCTGAACGAGTCTTTGCAGCTCACCTTCACCAACAACATGTACGAGCCGCTGATTGCGCGCGACAAGCAGCTGGGGCTCGCACCTGGTTTGGCCACCCAATGGATCCAGACCAAACCGACCGTGTGGCGCTTCGAGTTGCGCAAGGGGGTGAACTTTCACGATGGCACACCTTTCACGGCCGACGATGTGGTCTTCTCTTTTGGCCGCGCGGCCGGGCCGGGCTCTGACATGCAGAGCTACACCTCTTCGTTCAAAGAGGTGCGCAAGGTCGACCCGCACACCGTCGAGATCGAGACCCTGACGCCATTTCCCATCCTCCCGGATGTGCTCACAGGCGTTTACGTGATGAGCAAGAAGTGGTGTGAAGAGAACAAGGCCACAACCCCCGTCGACCGCCGCAAGGGCATCGAAAACGCCGCCAGTTTCAGGGCCAACGGCACCGGACCGTACCGGTTGAAAGAGCGCCAGCCTTCGGCGCGCACCGTGCTTGTTCGCAACGGCACCTATTGGGGCAAGGTCGAGGGCAACGTCACCGAGGTGGTCTTCACGCCAATCGGCAACGCGGCCACGCGGGTCGCGGCTTTGTTGTCGGGTGAGATCGATCTGATGGAGCCGGTGCCGCTGCAAGACGTTGAGCGCATCAAGGCCTCACCCACACTGAAGGTGTTGCAAGGCCCGGAGCTGCGCACCATCTTCCTTGGCATGGATCAAAAGCGCGATGAGTTGCTGTTCTCCAACGTCAAAGGCAAGAACCCATTCAAAGACAAGCGTGTGCGCCAAGCCTTCTACCAGGCCATCGACATCGAGACCATCAAGGCCCGCGTGATGCGTGGTGCCTCGTTGCCTACCGCCTTGATGGTCGGGCCCGGCATTCGCGGGTTTTCAGCCGAGCAGAACAAGCGCCTGCCCTACGACGTGGAAGCCGCCAAGAAGCTGATGGCTGACGCCGGTTACGCCAGTGGCTTCGAGGTTGGCATGAACTGCCCCAACGACCGCTATGTCAATGACGCCGACATCTGCCAGGCCGTGGCGGCCAACCTCGCGCGCATCGGCGTCAAGGTCAACCTGCAGACCGAGACCAAGACCACCTATTTTCCCAAGATATTGCGCCGCGACACCAGCTTGTATTTGCTGGGCTGGACGCCCAGCACCTACGACGCGCACAACGCCCTGTCGGCCTTGATCGCCACGCCCACCGACAAGGGCCAGGGCCAGTTCAACCTGGGTGCGTACAGCAACCCCAAGGTGGACGAACTCACACTCAAGATTCAGAGCGAAGCCGACCAGGCCAAGCGCAGCGCGATGATCAAGGAGGCGTTCGACCTGCACACCGCCGATGTCGGGCACCTGCCCTTGCACCAGCAGTCGCTCGCCTGGGCGATGAAGAAGAACATCGATCTCACACAACTGGCTGACAACACCATGCCCTACCGATGGGTGACCGTGAACGAGCGAGCGAAGTGAGCGTCGCGCTGGCGCGTTTTTTCGACGGCGACGTCTGGCACAGCTTCAGGCGATCGCCGCTGGCGATGGCCTCGGCGGTGGTGGCCTTCGTCTGCGTGTTCTGCGCCGTGTTCGCCAGCCTCGTCGCGCCCCACAACCCAACCGATCTCGCGACCCTGGAGCTGGCCGATGCGTTGATGCCGCCGGCCTGGTTGCCTGAAGGCCGAGCCAAGTACCTGCTGGGCACTGATGCACAAGGGCGCGACATTCTTTCCGCGCTGATGTACGGCACTCGCACTTCGTTGATGGTGGGCCTGTCGGCGGTGCTGGTGTCGGTGGTGGTGGGTGTGGGCCTGGGTTTGATCGCCGGGTTCATCGGGGGTCGCACCGACGCGTTCATCATGCGGGTGTGCGACGTGATGTTGTCCTTCCCGGCCATCCTTGTGGCCTTGCTGGTCGATGGCGTGGGGCGCGCGCTGTTCCCCGCGGCGCACGACACCTTGGCGTTTGCGGTGTTGATCGTTGCCATCTCACTCACCGGCTGGGTGCAGTACGCGCGCACGGTGCGCGGCTCGACCCTGGTCGAGCGCAACAAGGAATATGTGCAGGCTGCGCGTGTGATTGGCGTGCCGGCGCTGCGCATCATGCGCAAACACGTGTTGCCCAATGCGCTCGGGCCAGTGACCGTGCTCGCCACCATCCAGGTGGCCACGGCGATCATCATCGAAGCCACGTTGTCTTTTTTAGGCGTGGGGATGCCGGTTACCTCGCCGTCGCTCGGCACGCTGATTCGCGTGGGCAATGACTTCCTGCTGTCGGGCGAGTGGTGGATCACCATCTTCCCTGGCGTGGTGCTGGTGATGATCGCCTTGAGCGTCAACCTGTTGGGCGATTGGTTGCGCGACGCGCTCAACCCCCGTTTGCGCTGAGCCTGCCATGACCCAGCCTTTGCTCGAAGTGAAAAACCTGCGTGTCGAATTCCCGTCGCGCCACGGCACGCTGCTCGCGCTCGACGACGTGTCGTTCAGCATCCAGCCTGGCGAGGTGCTGGGTGTGGTGGGCGAGTCGGGGGCTGGCAAGTCGCTCACTGGCGCGGCCATCATCGGCTTGCTCGACCCGCCGGGCCGTGTGGCCGGGGGCGAGATCCGGTTCGAAGGGCGGCGCATCGACAACTTGCCCTACGAAGAGATGCGCCGGCTGCGCGGCCGCCACATCGGCGCCATTTTCCAGGACCCGCTGACCTCGCTGAACCCGCTTTACACGGTCGGGCGCCAGCTCACCGAAACGATTCGCACCCATTTGCCGATGAGCGCCACGCAGGCGCGCGACCGAGCCATCCATCTGCTGGAAGAGACTGGCATCTCGGGCGCCGCCCAGCGCATCGACCAGTACCCACACCAGTTCTCTGGCGGCATGCGTCAGCGTGTGGTGATTGCGCTCGCACTGGCGGCCAACCCCAAGCTGGTCGTGGCCGATGAGCCGACCACTGCGCTCGATGTGTCGGTGCAGGCGCAGATCATTTTGCTGCTCAAGCGCCTGTGCAAGGAGCACGGCGCCGCGGTGATGCTGATCACGCACGACATGGGTGTGATCGCCGAAACGTGCGACCGTGTGGCGGTGATGTACGCCGGCCGCCTGGCCGAGATCGGCCCGGTGCAAGACGTGATTCACTCGCCCGCGCACCCCTACACCCATGGCCTGATGGGGGCGATCCCCGCGATGAACGAAGACCGCGAGCGCCTGCTGCAGATCGACGGCGCGATGCCGCGTTTGAATGCCATTCCAAGCGGTTGCGCCTTCAACCCACGCTGCCCGCGGGTGATGGACCGCTGCCGTGTTGACCGCCCCGAATTGCTTCCTGCCGGCCCGACGCGCGCCGCCTGCTGGCTGCACGAAGGGGGAAGTGCGCCATGAGCACCTTGGTGGAGGTGCGTGATTTGGCCAAGACCTTCGATGTGTCGGCGCCGTGGTTGGAGCGCGTCATCGAACGGCGCTCGCGCCAGTGGGTGCACGCGGTCGACGGCGTGAGTTTTGCCATCGAGCGCGGCAGCACGCTCGCGCTGGTGGGGGAGTCGGGTTGCGGCAAGAGCACGGTGGCGCGTTTGCTGATGGGGTTGCACCAACCGACGGCGGGCGAAGTTCTCTTTGACGGGCAAGACATCGCGCTCACGCTTGCCGGGCCGCAGGCTCTGAACCTGCGCAAGCGCATGCAGATGATTTTTCAGGACCCCTACGCCAGCCTCAACCCACGTTGGACGGTGCGCGACATCGTGGGCGAGCCCTTGCTGGAGCATGGGCTGGTGCGCGACGAGTCCGAGTTGAGCGATCGTGTGGTCGAGCTGCTGCGCTCGGTGGGGCTGGTGGCGGCCGACATGGAAAAGTTCGCCCACCAGTTCTCGGGCGGGCAACGCCAGCGGGTGTCGATCGCACGCGCGCTGGCCACCCAGCCCGAGTTTCTGGTCTGTGACGAGCCCACTTCCGCGCTCGACGTGTCGGTGCAGGCACAGGTGCTCAACATCATGAAAGAGCTGCAACGCAGCCGCGGCCTCACCTACTTGTTCATCTCGCACAACCTGGCGGTGGTGCGGCA
>JBBRFR010000268.1:0-5743 GCA_038241485.1 Burkholderiales bacterium | reverse complement strand
CAAGCAGCGTGGCAAACGCTACGGCCTGCAGACCATGTGCGAGGGCGGTGGGCTGGCCAACGTGACGATCGTCGAGCGACTGGCTTGAGGGGACGAGAGCTCGGCGTCACAGAACTGCTTGTACGTCGCGGCCCGACCCGGGGATAGACTCGCGCCCACGATGTACGCGAAATTCTTCGGCCTCAGGCAAGAGCCCTTCTCGATCGCCCCCGACCCTCGCTACCTGTACATGAGCGAGCGTCACCGCGAGGCGTTGGCGCATTTGCTCTACGGCGTGCGCGGTGGCGGTGGGGTGGTGCTGCTCACCGGCGAGATTGGCGCGGGCAAGACCACGGTGTGCCGCTGCTTCCTGGAGCAGATCCCCAAGCGCTGCAATGTGGCCTACATCTTCAACCCCAAGCTCACGGTGGTCGAGCTGCTGAAGACGGTGTGCGATGAGTTCCGCATCCCGCTCGACCCGGATCGCCTGCGCAGCGAGACGGTCAAGGAGTACCTCGACCCCATCAACGAGTTCTTGCTCAAGACCCACGCGGTGGGGCAGAACAACGTGCTCATCATCGACGAGGCGCAGAACCTCTCGCCCCAGGTGCTGGAGCAGCTGCGCCTGTTGACCAACCTCGAGACCAGCGAGCGCAAGCTGCTGCAGATCATCTTGATCGGCCAGCCCGAGCTGCGTGACATGCTGGCCCGGCCCGACCTGGAGCAGCTGGCTCAGCGCGTGACGGCGCGTTACCACTTGAAGGCGCTCTCGCAGGCCGAGACCACGCAGTACATCCGCCACCGCTTGAGCGTGGCGGGGCTGAGTGGCCTCGTGCCCTTCGAGCGCGAGGCGCGCAGGCGCATTCACCAGCTGTCGCGTGGTGTGCCGCGCCGCATCAACCTGCTGTGCGACCGCGCCTTGCTGGGCGCTTATGCCGGAGGGCGCGAGCGCGTGAACCGCGACACCGTCGACAAAGCCGCGGTCGAGGTGTTTGGCGCGAGCGACATCGCGGCCCTGCCGGCCACCCGTTTGACGCGGGTGGCGCTGCTCGCCGCGGGCGCTGGCCTGCTCGCCGGCGCGGCCTTGTTCGGCATCATCAGCTGGGCCACGGCCCCGAATGGCGCGCAGCGGCAGGCCACGGAATCGGTGGCCAAGGCGGCCTCGGCTGCGGCGAGCGGGCCGCTGGCGGCTGCGAGCCAGCCTGCCGCGGCCAGCGGTGCCATCGCCGGCCCGGCGGCGGCGATCACGCTGAGCCTGCTCCGTGAAAGTGAAGCCTGGCGCGAGCTCGGCACCTGGTGGAAGGCCTCGCTGGGTGAAGGCGACCCCTGCCAGTCGGCCGCGCAGCAACAGTTGCAGTGTTTCAAGAGCGATGAGGGCCTGGCCCTGATCCGCCAGCTGGGCCGCCCGAGCGTGCTCACGCTGTACGACGATGCCGGCAAGCCCGCCTACGCCGTGCTGGTGGGGCTCACGAACCAGAGCGCCAGCCTGCGGGCGGGCGGTGTCACGCAGACGGTCGGTTTGCTGGCCTTGTCGCGTCAGTGGCACGGCGAGTTCGCCACGCTGTGGCGCGCGCCGCAGGGCTATCAGAGCCAGATGACCTCCGGCCAAGCCAGCCCGGCAGTCAACTGGCTTGCGGTGCAACTCGCCAAGGTGCATGGTGAAGTGCAGCCCGTGGGCGCGCAAAAGCTCGATGCCGCCTTGCAGGCCAAGGTGTCGAGCTTTCAGCTCGCGCACGGGCTCAAGCCAGATGGCAAGGCAGGGCCCATCACCCTGATGCAACTCAATCGGGTCGCCGGCGTGGACGAGCCACGTCTCCAAGCCGACACGGCTGCCAACTGAAAGGCGGGGCATGTCTTACATCCTCGATGCACTCAGACGAGCCGATTCCGAGCGTGAGCGTGGCGCGGTGCCCAGCTTGCACGCGAAGCAGGTGTCTGAAGCCCTGGCCGACGCCGATGAAGACGATGGCCGCCGCGGGCCGCAGCCGCTGTTGTGGGCTGTGATCGGTTTGTCGCTGGCCCTGGTGATCGTGCTGGCCTGGCAGTTCATGGGGAGCAGCGCGCCTGAACCCGTCGTTGTGCCCGTGCCGATGCCTGTGGCGCCGGTTGTGGCTGCTGCCCCTGCCCCTGTACCGGTACCTGCTCCAGTGCCGCCCCCACCGCAGCCCCAACCCATGCCCGCCCCGGTGGCCGTGGCCCCGAAAGCGCCGCTTGCGCCACCGCCCGTGCCCGCCACCCGGGCCAAACCGCCACGCGCGGCGACGACCAAGGCGCCCGTGGCCGCGCCTGCGCCGGCTTCGGCGGCCGCGCCCGAGCGCCCGGTGATTGCCTACAACGAGCTGCCCGACTCGATTCGCCGCGAGCTGCCGCAGTTGGTGATCGGCGGTGCGATGTATTCGCGAACACCCGCCAACCGCATGCTCATCTTGAACGGCCAGGTGTTCCACGAAGGCGACAAGGTGGCGGGCGAGTTGGTGCTGGAGCAGATCAAGCTGAAATCAGCGGTGCTTGCCTACAAAGGCTACCGCTATGGCATCAACTACTGACAAAACAGGGTGCAGGTCTTGCGGCCCGCACCCCTCAAACGCTCATCGGCTCATCAGCTGCGCCTGCACCGCGGGTGGCGTGACGGCGTAGTGATCGAGCTGCATCGAATACTGCGCGCGGCCCGATGAGAGCGCACGCAGCGTGCCGATGTAGCCAAAAATTTTTGACAGCGGCACATGCGCCTCGACCACCGCCGCGTTGCCGCGGTTGTGTTGGCCGTGGATGCTGCCGCGGCGGCGGTTCAGGTCACCGATGGTGTCGCCCAGGTGGTCGGCGGGTGTCACCACCTCGACGGCCACCAGGGGCTCAAGCACCACCGGCGCCGCCTTCGCTGCGGCCTCACGCAAGGCGGCTGCCGCCGCCAGCTCGAAGGCCAGCGTTGACGAGTCGCGCTCAGGGTGGCTGCCATCGACCAGCGTCGCCTGGAAGTCGACCAGCGGAAAGCCCGCCACCACACCCGCCTCGGCCGCACGGCGCACGCCGCTTTCCACCGCGGGAATGAGCTCGCGGGGGATGGCGCCGCCCACCACCTGGTTGTCGAAGCGGATGCCTTCGCCGCGCGGCAAAGGCGTGAGCCGCAGCGTCAGCTCGGCGTATTGGCCAGGGCCACCGGTCTGCTTCTTGTGCAGGTGCCGCACCTCGGCCGGCCGGGTGATCGTTTCGCGATAGGCCACTTGAGGCCGACCGGTCGACACGTTCACGTGGTGCCGCGTGCGCAGCGCGCCCGTGCGGATGCAGGCCCGCAGCTGTGCCACCGTGGGCTCGCTGCCGTTGAGGTAGGCGTTGAGCACGGTGTCGTCTTGTTCGACCACGGTTTCGACCAGGCGAGCGCGGGCGCTGATGGCTTGGGCCATCAGTTCGGGCGGAATCGCTTGTGTCTCATATGGCTCGCCGATCGTGCTACCGTGCCAGACCAGCGCTTTGAGGGCGAGCAGATCCACGACGCCGCAGAAGGTGCCTTCGGCGCCGATGGGCAATTGCAGAACGAGCGGTTTCACGCCCAGGCGCTCTTCCATCATCTGCACGACCCGCGGAAAATAAGCGCCCACACGGTCGAGCTTGTTGATGAAGGCCAGGCGCGGCACGCGGTACTTGTCGGCCCGGCGCCAGTTGGTTTCGGCGCAGCGAGCGGTTCACCTCGATGTTGAAATCGACGTGGCCCGGTGTGTCGATCAGGTTGATCTGTGCGCCTTTCCAGAACGCAGTGGTGGCCGCGCTGTTGATGGTGATGCCGCGTGCGCGCTCCTGCGGGTCGAAGTCCATGGTGGTGTCACCTTGGTGCACCTCGCCGATGCGGTGGTTCGCGCCGGTGTAGAACAGGATGCGTTCGGTGGTGGTGGTCTTGCCGGCGTCGACGTGGGCAATGACGCCGCTGTTTCTGAGTTTTCGGGGGGTGTTCATGCGAATCTTTCGTTGAATGCGTGGGGCCAGCCTTCAAGCGGCGTCCGCAGGCAGGCTGGCGCTAAGGCGCTTGCAGCAACGGGCCAAAGTACGAGCGCAAGCCGTCTCGTGCTTTGGCGAGAAGAATCGTGGCGATCAGCTTGTCGTAGGTGCGCATGGTGTGTCGGGGAAAAGCACAAACCCCGGAGGGTGCGAGCCTGCCGGGGTTGTGTTGCCGGAAAGCCCAAAAGGCCTTCCGAGGGGTGCTCAGAAAGCCGTGTCTATGCCGTGAATGTGGCGTGCTTGCCGTGAACGAAGGTGAGGGCGCGGGACATGGTGGGCTTTCGGTGAGGTGGCAACTGTCTGCAGGCGATACGGGTGCGTCAACTCGCATCAGGCTATGGCTGCGGTAGCTTCGCCTGATAATCCGCGCTCTGCCTGGGTGGTGAAATTGGTATACACAGCGGACTTAAAATCCGCCGCTTCTCGAGAGAGGGCGTACGGGTTCGACCCCCGTCCCAGGCACCACATCGAAGCCCGCGTCTTGCGGGCTTTTGCGTTTACAGGCCTGGTGCGTGCGCCACGTCGCAGTGAAACGGCAACCAATGGCGGGCGAGGCGCATCAGGTGCGTGGCATTGCCGGTGGTCTGCAGCAAGACGCGCCGAGACAGGATAGAACAGGGCTGGCCCAGGAGACGCGCCGCCTGACGGGCGACGGCATCGGCGGTGTCGACCAAGCGCACACCTTTGCCAAAGGCGGCCTGGATCTGCGCGGCAACGAACGGGTAGTGTGTGCAACCGAGCACCACCGTGTCGACGCCGGCTTCTTTCAGCGGCTGGCTGAATTGGTCGATCAGCGCGAGAAGGGCCGGGTCTTGGCCGTTGCCATGTTCAATCAGGCCGGCGAGGCCGGGGCAGGGCTGCAGATGGACTTCGATGCCGGCCCCGTGCGCAGTGAGCAAACGCCGGAACTTGTCGCTGCGCAGCGTGGCCGGTGTGGCCATCACACCGATGTGGCCGTTGCGCGTGAGGGCCACGGCGGGTTTGAGGGCGGGCTCCACCGCGACGATGGGCAGATGCCGCCAGCGCTCGCGCAGGCTCGCCGCGGCGACCGCAGTCGCCGTGTTGCACGCGATCACCAGCAGGCTCGCTCCCTGAGCCAGCAAATGGCTGGCGATGCGGTGAGTGCGTTCGGTGATGAATTCGTCGGAGCGCTCGCCGTAGGGCGCGTGCCCGGAATCGGCCACATAGAGCAGGTCATGCGCGGGCAACTGCTGATGCAGCGCCTTCAACACCGACAAGCCGCCCACGCCCGAATCGAACACGCCGATGAGAGGGGGTTGCTGCGGGGTGGGGCTCATGGCGGCGCGCAGTCTAGCAGCGGGTCGCTTGGGAGCTGTCCGAGCCGCCCAAGTCATGAGACAATCGGAAAAGCGAACGATCGTTCGTTTTTTACGCCGAACGCTCGTATTCCCCCGGGGCCACCGAGGGGCGAACACTAAAATTCATTCAATTCCATGTCTCAGGAGAATGCGCGATGAAAGTCTTGGTAGCCGTCAAACGAGTGGTTGACTACAACGTGAAGGTGCGGGTGAAGAGCGACGGCAGTGGTGTTGACATCGCCAACGTCAAGATGAGCATGAACCCGTTTGACGAGATCGCGGTCGAAGAAGCGGTTCGCCTCAAAGACAAGGGCGTGGTCACCGAAGTGATCGCCGTCTCGTGCGGCGTGACCCAGTGCCAAGAGACCCTGCGCACGGCGATGGCCATTGGCGCCGACCGCGCCATCCTGGTTGAGACCCCCGCTGACCTTGAGCTGCAGCCGCTGGCCGTGGCC
>JBBRFR010000267.1:0-5775 GCA_038241485.1 Burkholderiales bacterium | reverse complement strand
CGCTCAAACCTGGATGAACTGCATCTGTGTGCCGGCGAGTTCGATCACGTCGCCGTTTTTCAGATGCAAGGTGTCGCCCACCAGCGGGTTGCCGTTGATGGTGGGGCGGCTGGCGCCTTCGACGTGGGCGAACACATAGCCGCCCGGGCGCTTGGTGATAGAGGCCACTTGCACGCCAGGCTTGCCGACGGTGGTGACCACCTTGGTGAGCGCGACTTCACGGCCGGCTGCGGCGCCGTTCAGCACCTTGATCGTGCCGGGGATGACCGCCTGGCCCAGGCCACCGAAACCCGAGGCCGGGCCGCCTTGTGCCGAGGTGTGGGCAAAACCGTGGCTGTAGCTGGCAGGGGCCGGGGCGCCCTGCTTCATGATCATGGTCTTCTCGTAGTCGGTGCCGTCGTCCACCATGTACTTGATCTTGTACTTGCCGATCTCGACCGTGTCGTTGTGGGTCAGCAGCTGCTTCTTGACGGCCTTGCCGTTGATGTAGGTGCCGTTGGTGCTGTTGAGGTCTTCGATGAATACGTCGGTGCCCACCATCTGCAGCACGGCGTGCTCGCCGCTGACTGCCAGGTTGTCGATCACGATGTCGTTGTAAGGCCTGCGGCCGAGGGTCGTCTTGTCCTTGGTGATCTGCACTTCCTTGATCACCACACCGTCGAGCGATACGACCAGCTTGCCCATGCTTGACCTCAGTCTCTTATCTGTTTCTTGGCCCACTTGGCGGCCGAAAATGGCAGTGTTGTGAACCTAGCGCCTGAACGGCCACCACGAACGAGGCGGGCTGCTTTGCCCCCGCACCCGCACCAACACCACCGCGATATTATCCTTTCCACCGGCGTCATTGGCTGCGTCAATCAGCCCCGCCCCCGTCTCTTCAAGCGAGTCGTGCGCCTGCAACACCTGTGCAATGCCATCGTCGTCGAGCATGTCGGACAAGCCGTCGGAGCACAACAGGTAAATGTCGCCCGGCATGATGTCGTGCAGGTGGGTTTCGAGCAGCACGGTGTCTTCAACGCCCACGGCGCGTGTCACCAGGTTTTTGTTGGTGGAAAACGCCGCCTGCTCGGGCGTGATGAGGCCGGAGTCGATTTGCTCTTGCAGCAACGAATGGTCGTGGGTGATCTGCACCAGCCGGCCACCGCGGAAACGGTAGCCACGCGAATCGCCCACATGGCCCATCAGCAGGCGGCCATCGCGAAAGGCGCCCACGACCAGCGTGGTGCCCATGCCAGCGTACTGCGGGTTGGAGTTGGCGGCGTTGAAGATGGCGCGGTTGGCGTTGTCGACGCAGATGTCCATGGCGCGGCGCACATCGGTGTCTGAGGCGTTGCCCGAGGCCTCTTGCAACCAGCGGCCGAGCTCAGTCTTGATGAACGAGGTGGCCATGCCGCTGGCCACTTCGCCGGCGTTGTAGCCGCCCATGCCGTCGGCCAGTACCACGAGCCCGGCGGCCTCTTGAACAGCGATCGAATCTTCGTTGTTGTTGCGGGCGCGGCCGGTGTCCGTGGCACTGAAAAACTCTAGCGACATGGCGGTGGCGAGCGCGGGGAGATTCATCGAGCTTTCAAACCCATCAGAGGCCGGAATTGTGCCCTGTATCGGCACGCTCCATTTTCACGGTGGCCGCGAATCCGCTGGAATCGGGGGGGGCGGCGCTCGCCTCCACCGGCCTGGGCGGCACGCCCTCAGCCTGCAAGCGACCCGCCACTGCGCGCAGGTCGGCCGCCAGTTGCTGGCCACTGGGGTAGCGGGCTTCGGGGCGTTTTTCAAGCGCCAGCGCCACCACACGGGCCAGGCCTTCGGGCAGGTCGGGGCGCAGGCTGCGCACGTCGGGCGCAGGCTCGTTGGCGATCTGGTGCATGAGCGTGGCCATCGAGTCCGAGCGGTGCGGTAGGCGGCCGGTGAGCAGCTGGAACAGCATCACGCCCAGTGAATACAGGTCGCTGCGGCCGTCAACCCGCCGGCCGGCCATCTGCTCGGGTGACATGAACGACGGTGTGCCTAACACCATGCCTGTGCGGGTACGCGCCGAGTCGGCGACGCGGGCGATGCCGAAGTCGGTGACCTTCACCACATCGCTCGGCAGGTCGAGCATCACGTTGGCGGGCTTGATGTCGCGGTGCACGACCCCCTGGCTGTGGGCGTAGGCCAGTGCGTCGGCCACCCGGGCCACCACGTTGAGCACGGTCGCCACCGGCAGCAGCTTGGGCGCCTGGGTGTAGCCCTGCAGGTCGTCGCCCTTGAGGTACTCCATCGCGATGTAGGCCAGCTCCTGGTCTTCTCCGGCATCGAAGATGGTCACGATGTCGGGGTGTTGCAGCCGGCCAGCGGTTTCGGCTTCGCGGAAGAAACGCTCGCGTGCCTCGACCAGCTCGTCACCCGCAAACTCGCGGCTCAACGCCATGGTCTTGATGGCCACCTGGCGGCCGATCTTCGGGTCACGCCCCAGGTAGACCGCGCCCATGGCACCACGACCCAGCTCACGCTCGATGCGGTAGCGCCCGAGGGTGGCGCGATCGGGCAGGCCGGCGCTCGCGTGGCGTTGTGGCGGGGCGGCTGTGGGTGCGACGACCGCGCGCTGCACTGCAGGCAGCCGAGGCAGGCGTTGCCCGAGCACCCAGCCGATGTGGCCAAAGACCAAAGCCAGCACGACCGGGAAGACCCAGCCCATCGGCACCGACAACTGCCACCACAACAAGCTGCCCACCGCGATCACGCTGCTGGCGAGAATCACAGACACCGCGACCGCCGCCTCGCGGCGCAAGCGGGGCAGCAGCCAGGCCAGTTCGCCAAGCACCAACAGCAGGGCCAGCGCGCTCAACGCCCAGCCGGTTCTACTCGTTTGGAAGAGGTGCTCCGTGATGCCCAAAACCCGTTGCCTCACCTAGCCGTTTGGAGCCGGCACGGTATCACACGCACAGCGGAAATCAGGCAGTTTTGCTGCGCTGCATTTTGATCCCTACGCCAATCAGCCAGACGAGCGCCGCGCCTGCCGCACCTGCGGCGTAACGCAACCAGACATCGCCGGGCACGTAAGGCACCACCGCAGGGTCGGTGATGGCCATGGTGCCGGCGATCCAGCCGAGTAACAGGCCGCCCAGCGTGATGATGAGCGGGAAGCGGTCCATCAGCTTGATCACCAGCTGGCTGCCCCACACGATGATGGGGATGCTGACCAAGAGACCGAAGATCACCAGCGGCATTTGGTGGTCACCACCGGCCGACTGCGCCGCGCCGGCAATCGCGATCACGTTGTCCAGGCTCATCACGAAGTCGGCAATGATCACGGTCTTGACGGCAGCCCACAGCTTGTCACTGCCCTGAATGTTGGCGTGGCCTTCTTCGTGCTCGGGCACCAGCAGCTTGACGCCGATCCACAGCAGCAGCGCCGCCCCGACCAGCTTGAGGTAGGGGATGGCCAGCAGCGTGAGCGCAAAAAAGATCAGCACCACCCGCAGGATGATGGCGCCCGCGGTGCCCCACAGGATGCCCTGGGTGCGCTGCTTGGGCGGCAGCTGGCGGCAGGCCAGCGCGATCACTACCGCGTTGTCGCCACCCAGCAGGATGTCGATCATGATGATCTGGCCGACCGCGACCCAGAAATCGGGCGTCATGAACTGTTCCATCTGCGGGTCTTTCTCGTTTTGGCGGTCAAAAGTGTAGGAGCCGGCTCGGGGCCGCGGGGTGCGTGGAACTACGTGGCCCGTCAGCAAAAAGGCCGCGCAAGCAGCGCGGCCTGGTGAGCGTCAGCCGAGCCGGTGGCTCAGATCAAGCCCTTGAGCAGCTTGCCCATCTCCGACGGGTTGCGCGTCACGGTGAAACCGCACTCTTCCATGATGGCGAGCTTGGCGTCGGCCGTGTCGGCACCGCCCGAAATCAGCGCACCGGCGTGGCCCATGCGCTTGCCGGGGGGCGCGGTGACGCCAGCGATGAAGCCGACGATGGGCTTCTTCATGTGGGCCTGGCACCAGCGAGCCGCTTCGGCTTCATCGGGGCCGCCGATCTCGCCGATCATGATGACGGCGTCGGTCTCGGGATCGTCGTTGAAGAGCTTCATCACGTCGATGTGCTTCAAGCCGTTGATCGGGTCGCCACCAATGCCAACCGCGCTGGACTGGCCGAGCCCGATTTCGGTCAGCTGCGCCACGGCTTCATAGGTCAACGTGCCCGAGCGGCTGACCACGCCGATGCGGCCCTTGCGGTGGATGTGGCCCGGCATGATGCCGATCTTGATTTCATCGGGGGTGATGAGGCCGGGGCAGTTGGGGCCCAGCAGCAGCGTCTTCTTGCCACCCTTGGCTTCTTTCTGCTTCATCTTGTTGCGCACTTCGAGCATGTCTTTGATGGGGATGCCTTCGGTGATGCAAATGGCCAGATCGAGGTCGGCCTCAACAGCTTCCCAGATCGCCGCCGCCGCTCCCGCTGGCGGCACGTAGATCACGCTGACGGTGGCACCAGTGTTCTTGGCAGCCTCTTTCACGCTTGCGAAGATGGGGATGCCTTCGAAGTCTTCGCCGGCCTTCTTGGGGTTCACGCCCGCAACGAAGCAGTTCTTGCCATTCGCATAGTCACGGCACATGCGGGTGTGAAATTGGCCCGTCTTGCCGGTGATGCCTTGGGTGATGACGCGGGTGTCTTTGTTGATCAGGATGCTCATGGTGTGTTCCTTGTGGCTGCTCGGCTTACTTCAGGGCAGCCATCACTTTTTGGGCGGCCTCGGCCATCGAATCGGCGCTGATGATGGGCAGGCCGGAATCCTTCAGCATCTTCTTGCCAAGCTCCTCGTTCGTGCCCTTCATGCGCACGACCAGCGGCACCGAGAGGTTGACGGCCTTGCACGCGGCGATCACGCCTTCGGCAATGGTGTCGCAGCGCATGATGCCGCCGAAGATGTTGACCAGAATCGCCTTGACCTTGGGGCTCTTCAACATGATCTTGAAGGCTTCTGTCACCTTCTCGGCGGTGGCGCCACCGCCCACGTCGAGAAAATTGGCCGGCTCGCCGCCGAAGAGTTTGATGGTGTCCATGGTCGCCATCGCAAGGCCCGCGCCGTTGACCAGGCAGCCGATGTTGCCGTCGAGCTGGATGTAGGCCAGGTCGAACTTGCTGGCTTCGATCTCGGCCGGGTCTTCTTCGTCGAGGTCGCGGTAGGCCACGATCTCGGGGTGGCGGAAGAGCGCGTTGCTGTCGAAGTTGAACTTCGCGTCGAGCGCCTTGATGTTGCCGTTGCCTTCAAGAATCAGCGGGTTGATCTCGGCCAGCGACGAATCGGTGTCCATGTAGACCTGGTAGAGCTTCTTGAACACGTCGATCGCCTGCGCTTGCGACGCGGCCGGCACGCCAATGCCATTGGCCAGCTCGAGGCCTTGTGCGTCGGTCAAGCCGGTCAGCGGGTCGACGAACACCTTGATGAGTTTTTCGGGCGTGTTGTGGGCCACCTCTTCGATGTCCATGCCGCCTTCGCTGCTGGCCATCATCGCGACCTTCTGCGTGGCGCGGTCGGTGACCGCGGCGACGTAATACTCCTTCTTGATGTCGGCGCCTTCTTCGATCAGCAGGCGGCGCACCTTCTGGCCTTCGGGGCCAGTCTGGTGGGTCTTCAATTGCATGCCCAGAATCTCGCCCGACAGCTTTTTCACTTCGTCGAGCGACTTCACCACCTTGACGCCGCCGCCCTTGCCGCGGCCGCCGGCGTGGATCTGGGCCTTGACGACCCAGACGCTGCCGCCGAGTTTCTGCGCCGCTTCGCCGGCTTCACGCACCGAAAAGGCG
>JBBRFR010000266.1:0-5782 GCA_038241485.1 Burkholderiales bacterium | reverse complement strand
AGGCCGAAGCCATCGGCTGCGATGCAGTCAGCGTTGACGGCTTCGAGTGCGGCGGCCACCCGGGCGAAGACGACGTGCCCAACTTCATCTTGCTGCCGCGCGCGGCCGAAGAGCTGAAGATTCCGTTCGTGGCCTCAGGCGGCATGGCCGATGGCCGCTCGCTGGTGGCCGCGCTTGCGCTCGGTGCCGATGGCATGAACATGGGCACGCGCTTCATCGCCACGAAAGAAGCGCCGGTGCACCAGAACGTGAAAGACGCGATCGTCGCCGCCAGCGAGCTCGACACCCGCCTCGTGATGCGCCCGCTGCGCAACACCGAGCGCGTGCTGAAGAACGCGGCCGTTGATCGCCTGCTGGAAAAAGAGCGCACGCTCGGCGCCGCGCTGACCTTCGAAGACATCGCCGCCGAGGTGGCCGGTGTCTACCCGCGCATCATGAAAGAAGGCGAGATGGATCTGGGCGCGTGGTCATGCGGCATGGTGGCGGGTTTGATCCACGACGTGCCCACGGTCCAGGCGCTGATCGACCGAATCATGGCCGAGGCCCACACCATCATCAGCCAGCGGCTGGCGCGTTTCAACGCGGCTTGACCGGCTAGCGCCAATACAGTTCAGTTAAGCCACCCGACCCCCATCACTCCGTTCGGGCTGAGGTATCGAAGCCTGCGCAGGCCTTCGATACCTCAGGCCGAACGGAGTTAACTGAACAGCATGGGGCAGTCATCAGCGCCAGAGTCCTGTGGGCCCGCCCCCAAGCGGCTGCGGCTCGCGCCGCGTGCGACCGGCCGGCCGCATCAGGATCGTCGGGAAGCTCACCGGCAGCGTCTGCGGAAAATCGCGGCTGTAATGCAGGCCGCGGCTCTCATGCCGCATCAGCGCCGAACGCACGATCAGCTCGGCGCAATCAACCAGGTTGCGCAGCTCCAGCAAGTCGCGCGTGACGCGAAAACTCCCGTAGTAATCGTCGATCTCGTTGCGCAGCAGGTGAATGCGGTGCAGAGCGCGCTCCAGCCGCTTGGTGGTGCGCACGATACCGACGTAGTTCCACATCAACAAACGAAGCTCGTCCCAGTTGTGCGAGATCACGACCTGCTCGTCGGCGTTTTCAACCTTGCTCTCGTCCCAGGCCGGCAGCGCCGGGTGCGCGCCGTCGGCACGCGCCAGGATGTCGTCGGCGCAGGTCTTGCCCAGCACCACGCACTCCAGCAGCGAGTTGCTGGCCAGCCGGTTGGCGCCGTGCAGGCCGGTGTAGGTGGTCTCGCCGACGGCATACAGCCCGGGGATGTCGGTGCGGCCCAGCAGGTCGGTGACCACGCCGCCGCAGGTGTAGTGCGCGGCGGGCACCACGGGAATGGGCTGCTGCGTGATGTCGATTCCGAGCTTGAGGCAGCGCGCGTAGATGGTGGGGAAATGTTCCTTGAGGAACTCGGCGCCCAGGTGGGTGGCGTCGAGCAACACATTGTCGACACCGTGCTTCTTCATCTCGAAGTCGATCGCGCGGGCCACGATGTCACGCGGCGCGAGCTCGCCACGCGCGTCGTGCGCCAGCATGAAGCGTGTGCCGTCGGGCAACAGCAAGCGACCGCCCTCGCCGCGCAAGGCCTCGGTGATGAGAAAGCTGCGCTCCTGCGGGTGGTACAGGCAGGTGGGGTGAAATTGAATGAACTCCATGTTGCCCACCCGCGCGCCGGCACGCCAAGCCATCGCGATGCCGTCACCGGTGGAGGTGTCGGGGTTGGTGGTGTAGCGGTAGACCTTGCCGGCGCCGCCGGTGGCCATCACCACAGCCGCGGCAGCAAGGGTTTCCACACGCTGCTTGTCGATGTCGAGCACATACACACCGTAGCAGCGATGTTGTTCGTCGAGCTTCAAGTGGCGCGAGGTGATCACGTCGACCGCCATCCAGCGCTCCTGCAGGCGGATGTTGGGGTGGCGCCCCACCTCTTCGAGCAGCACGTCGTGGATGGCCTTGCCGGTGGCGTCGGCCGCGTGGGCGATGCGGCGCACCGCGTGGCCGCCTTCGCGTGTGAGGTGCAGGCCGAGCGGGCCTTCGGGGTCGGGCGAGAACGGCACGCCACGCGCCACCAGCCACTCGATGGCTTCGGCGCTGTGCTCGGCGATGAAGCGGGCGGTGTGCTCGTCGACCAGGCCCGCGCCAGCGTCTTGGGTGTCACGCACATGCGAGTCGATGCTGTCGTCGGTGCCGAGCACGCCGACGATGCCGCCTTGCGCCCACTGCGTTGCGCCCTCGTTCATGTTGCGCTTGGCGAGCACCACAACTGGGCGGTGATGCGCCAGATGGAGTGCCACCGTCAGCCCCGCGAGCCCCGCTCCAACGATCACCACGGGAAGGGTTGATGGGGCGAACGGCTTGGCAGGCATGGGGTACGGCGAACCGGAAAGCGTGGAATCGCAAGATTCTATCGACGGGGTTCGGTCCACCTCGTCTGGCTTAGGGATTCCCGCTAGACACAGGGTGTGAAATCATCCAGACCACACGCCTCACATTTAGAAACATTCCACCTACACTGCCGTGTCGCAAGGCTCACCGATGTCGATTTCCCCCGCCACCCCACCCTCAGACACGCCCGACTCCGACGGGTGGCAGGCCACCCGCGCCGAGACCGTGGCCGCCACCCAGACCCTGCCGCGCGAAGAAGACGAAGCCGAAGCCGAAGGCCACGACATCGGCCGGCAGGTCAACGCCAACCAGCGAGAGCTCTTCGTCTCGTGCGACCCGGCCGAGGCGATGCAGCAGCAGTTCGACCACCTGCGCCCCGAGTACATCGCCCTGCACGACGTAGGCACCCAGTCGTCGCGCAAGCTGCTGGCCGGTGTGGCTGCGGCGAGCGGTCGCAGCGTGCAAAAGCTGGTGATCCGCCGCCAGGGTTACGGCACTTCGCTGGCCACGCTGGAGTTCATCGATTTCCCTGCCGGCAAGCAGTCGCTGCGCATTTACACCACCGAGGCCGATGCCGACACCGTGGCCCGCCACGAGTTGGCGCGTGTGTTGCTCAGCTACAGCCGCCTCGGCGTGTTGATGGTGGGCGACATGGCGCCACACCTGATGAATTCATCCTTCGAGCCGCTGCACGAAGCGATGATCAAAAACAACTGGCAAAACCGGCACATGCTCTTGTTGCCGCTGGCTGCCTCCAGCGCCTTGAGCAGCCACGGCACTGACCTCGGCCGAGGCACCGGCGTCAACGTGCGCACCACGCCACAGGTCACGCGCCCAGCCGACGCCTGGTCGTTCATCAGCGGCACCTGGAACCGGCTGCGCGAACACATCCACACCGAAACCGGCACCGCCCTGCCCGCCCTGCCGGGCGCGAACAGCCGGCCTGCCGCGGCGGCGGCGCCTGTCAACACCTCGGCCGGCGGCCTGGTGTCGGCGCCGGTGCCTTTGGCGATGAAGCCCATGCCCACGGTGCGAAGCGCCGAGCCTCGCGGCGCCGACACCCCGCTCGCCCGCTACGTGAATCAGTTGATCGAGCTCACCGGCATGGTCAGCGTGGGCATCTTCGACGTGGCCAGCGGCCAGGGCCTGCTGCACGCCGGCGCGCGCCCGAGCGCCGACGAGCTGGGCCAGCACGGTGCCGCCCTGCTGGCCGCCATGACGCAGGCCAGCCGCGCGCTCGGCATGGGCCACGCGCTGCCTGAAGCCGCCATCACCCTGGGCACCCACCACCTGGTGCTGCGCGCCGTGCCGCACCACCCCGGGCTCGCACTGCATGTGGTGCTCGACAAGACCCACGCCAACCTGACCCTCGCGCGCTTGCAGATCATGCGCATGGACAGCGTGCTGGACGCGGCGGCCGCTCAGTAAACCGGGCGATTAACCGCAGGCGAACAGGCCATTCCCATATGCGCGGGAATGGCAAGCTTCAGTGCACCACGCGCCCGAAGACGAACTCGCCGCCTTCCACGTCGACCGGGATCACATCCTTCGGCCCGAACTTGCCTTCGAGAATCAGCTTGGCCACCGGGTTCTCAATGCGCTGCTGAATGGCCCGCTTGAGCGGCCGGGCACCGAACACCGGGTCGTAGCCCACCTTGGCCAGCTCAGCGATCGCCGGCTCCGACACGTCGAGCTTCATGTCCATCTTCTCGACCCGCGCCTCCAGCACCTTGAGCTGAATCTTCGCGATGGCGGCAATGTTGTTGCGATCCAGCGCGTGGAAGACCACGGTCTCGTCGATGCGGTTCAGGACCTCGGGGCGGAAGTGCTGCTTCACGTCGACCATCACCGCAACGCGGATGTTTTCGCTGTCTTGCCCAGCCATCTGCATGATCTGGTGCGAGCCGAGGTTGCTGGTCATCACGATCACGGTGTTTTTGAAGTCCACAGTGCGGCCCTGGCCATCGGTCAGGCGGCCGTCGTCGAGCACTTGCAGCAGCACGTTGAACACGTCGGGGTGGGCCTTCTCCACCTCGTCGAGCAGCAGCACGCTGTAGGGTTTGCGGCGCACCGCCTCGGTGAGCGCGCCGCCTTCGTCGTAACCCACATAACCCGGAGGCGCGCCGATCAGGCGGCTCACCGAGTGCTTCTCCATGTACTCGCTCATGTCGACACGGATCATGTGATCTTCGCTGTCGAACAAGAAGCCAGCCAGTGCCTTGCACAGCTCGGTCTTGCCCACACCTGTGGGACCAAGGAAGAGGAAGGAGCCGGTCGGCCGGTTCGGGTCACTCAAGCCCGAGCGTGAGCGTCGAATCGCGTTCGACACCGCCGCAATGGCTTCGTCTTGGCCGACCACGCGGTCGTGCAACTTGGTTTCCATTTGCAGCAGCTTGTCGCGCTCGCCCTGCATCAGCTTGGCCACCGGGATGCCGGTCGCACGCGCCACCACCTCGGCGATCTCTTCGGCACCCACCATGGTGCGCAGCAGCTGCGGTTTGCCAGTGGTGGCGCCTTTCTTTTCCTTCGCTTGCGCGTCTTTCAGCGTCTTCTCCAGCTCGGGAAGCTTGCCGTACTGCAGCTCGGCGACCTTGTTGAAGTCGCCCTTGCGCTTGAACTCCTCGATCTGGAAGCGGATGCGGTCGATCTCTTCCTTCACATGGGCCGAGCCCTGGGCGGTGGCCTTCTCGGCCTTCCAGATTTCTTCGAGGTCGGCGGCCTCACGCTGCAGGCGAGTGATCTCTTCTTCGATCAGGCCGAAGCGCTTTTGCGAGGCTTCGTCTTTTTCGCGGCGCACGGCTTCGCGCTCGATTTGCAACTGGATCAGCCGGCGATCGAGCCTGTCCATCACCTCGGGCTTGGAGTCGATCTCGATCTTGACCTTGGCGGCAGCCTCGTCGATCAGGTCGATCGCCTTGTCAGGCAAAAACCGATCGGTGATGTAGCGGTGCGAGAGCTCGGCCGCGGCCACGATGGCCGGGTCGGTGATCTCCACGCCATGGTGCACTTCGTACTTCTCTTGCAGCCCGCGCAAGATGGCGATGGTCGCTTCGACCGTCGGCTCGCCGACCAGCACTTTCTGGAAGCGGCGCTCCAGCGCGGCGTCTTTTTCCACGTACTTGCGGTACTCGTTGAGCGTGGTCGCGCCGATGCAATGCAGCTCACCGCGTGCGAGAGCGGGCTTCAGCATGTTGCCCGCGTCGATTGCACCTTCGGCCTTGCCCGCACCCACCATGGTGTGGAACTCGTCGATAAAGACGATGGTCTGGCCTTCGTCTTGCGCCACGTCCTTGAGCACGCTCTTCAAGCGCTCTTCAAATTCACCACGGAACTTGGCACCTGCCAACAGCAAGGCCATGTCGAGCACCAGCACGCGTTTGCT
>JBBRFR010000265.1:0-5799 GCA_038241485.1 Burkholderiales bacterium | reverse complement strand
GGTTTCGCGCAGCGCCCGGTTGAACTTGTCGAGCGTCAGCGCTTCAGCGGGCAACTGTGCGGCCTTCTCGGGCGAACGCTCCAGCGTGGCTTGCAGCGAACGCGCCGCTTGCATCTGCTGCAACGAAAAAGCCCCGCCGCGGCCACGGGTCACCGGAGCGGCGGTGGACAGCGCCACCAAGCGCCCGACAAACCACCCGATGTTGCCGGTGCGCTGCTCCATGTCGCCATCTTCGGCTTCAGGGTAGATGCCGTCCCAGTACTGGTCGCACAAGCGCGCACACAGCGTGATGCCTTGTTGCATGCCCGCATAACCCTCAGTCAGCGTGGCGGCTTCGGCCCACCACATGGCCAGGCGCAGGTCTTTGGAGCGCGTGGCCAGCAGCTCGGCACAGCGGGCCTTGGCGCCGGCCCAATCGGCTGACTTGAGCGCGGTGACCCACTCGCCCTGGTCGAGCGTGGGGTCGTCTTCGCGGCGCAGCTCGGCGATGGCGTCGAACTCGGTCGAAAACGACATGTCTTCGCCGCAGGGGGCCGACTCGGAGATCGGCGTCAGAAGCTCGTCGATGTTCATGGCGGGCAGTGTAGCGGGGCTCTTTCCTGGCGCCTCCTAGAATGAAACATGACTTCGACCACGTCGGCCCTTCCGCCGTTTGTGCACGCCCTGGCCGATGGCATTCACGTCATCGACACCGGCTTTCACCGTCCGCGCTTCGACGCGGCCTACCTGATGGCGGAAGACGGGCGCGCTGCCTTCATCGATACCGGCACCAGCCACAGCGTGCCGCGCCTGCTGGCCAGCCTGGCCGCGCTCGGGCTGCCGGTGGAAGCGGTCGACTGGGTCATCGTCACCCATGTGCACCTCGACCATGCAGGCGGAGCCGGCGCCTTGATGCAGGCTTTGCCGAATGCGCGCCTGCTGGTGCACCCGCGCGGCGCGCGGCACATGGTCGACCCCACAGCGCTGCTGGCCGGCGCGCGGGCGGTATATGGGGCCGACGAGGTGGCGCGCTCGTATGGCGAGGTGCCCGGCATCGCCGCCGAGCGTGTGCTCAGCAGCAGCGATGGCTTCACCGTTCAGCTCGCTGGCCGGCCCTTGCAGCTGCTCGACACCCCCGGCCACGCACGCCACCACCATTGCATCTGGGACGCGCGCAGCCGCGGCTTTTTCACCGGCGACACCTTCGGCCTGAGCTACCGCGAGTTCGACACCGCACGCGGGCCCTGGCTGCTGCCCACCACCACGCCGGTGCAGTTCGACCCCGAGCCGCTGCGCCAATCAGTGCGGCGCATGCTGGCGTTTGCGCCCGAGCGCATGTATCTCACGCACTACGGCTGCGTCGAAGGTGTGCGCGTGCTGGGCGAGATGATGCTCACGCAGATCGACGAGCTGGTGGCCCTGGCCGAGCCGCTGCGCCACGCCGCTGAGCGGCCCACGAAGCTCCGTCAAGGCCTGAGCGACATCTACCTGCGCCGTGTGCACGAACACGGCTGCACGCTCGACGATGCCGAGACCCTGGCGCTGCTCGCCAGCGACATCGAACTCAACGCCCAGGGCCTCGCGGTCTGGCTGGATGGAGGCAAAACCAGATGAACCACAACACCGTTCAATTCAACCTGCAAGACCGTGTGATCGTGGTCACCGGCGCAGCCCAAGGCATCGGCTCGGCCTGCGCGCAGCGGCTGTCGCAAGACGGCGCGGCCGTGGCGCTGTGGGACGTGGACGACGCGCGTGGCCAAGCACTCGCCAAGTCGCTCGCCGATCAGGGGCGCCGTGCGGTCTACCTGCACTGCAACGTCGCCCGCAAGAGCGAGGTCGATGCCGCCACGGCAAACACCTTGCAAGCCTTCGGCCACATCGACGGGCTGGTCAACAACGCCGGCATCTTCAAGGCCGCCGACTTCCTCGACATCACCGAAGCCGATTGGGATGCGGTGATCAACGTCAACCTCAAAGGCTCATTCCTCGCCGCCCAGGCCGTGGCGCGCGAGATGGTGAAACACGGTGGTGGCGGCGCCATCGTCAACATGAGCTCGGTCAACGGTGTGATGGCGATCCCGAGCATCGCGAGCTACAACGTCAGCAAAGGCGGCATCAACCAGCTCACGCGGGTGATGGCGCTCTCGCTGGCCGACCATGGCATTCGCGTCAACGCAGTGGCACCAGGCACCATCGCCACCGAGCTGGCCAAAAACGCCGTGCTGGGCAGCGACGAAGCGCGGGCCCGCATCATCAGCCGCACGCCGATGAAGCGCCTGGGCGAGCCCGAAGAGATCGCCGACGTGTGCGCGTTTTTGCTCAGCAGCGCGTCGAGCTACATGACGGGCGAGATCGTCTACGTGGACGGCGGGCGGCTCACGCTCAACTACACCGTGCCCACCACGTGACGGGTGGCTTCGAGGCGTTCTGGGTTTCCACGGGCGTGGTTGCGCTCGGCGAGATCGGCGACAAAACGCAGTTGCTTGCCTTGCTGCTGGCAGCGCGTTACCGCAAGCCGGTGCCCATCATCCTGGGCATCCTGGTGGCGACACTCGCCAACCACGCGGCGGCGGCGGCGCTGGGCGAGTGGCTGCAAAGCTTGATCAACCCGCAATGGCTGCGCTGGGGCCTGGGCTTGTCGTTTCTCGCCGTCGCGGTGTGGATGCTGATCCCCGACTCGGTGGGCGATGGCCAGACCGCTGGCGCCGGTCGTTGGGGCGTGTTCGGCGTGACGGTGGTTGCGTTCTTCCTCGCCGAGATGGGCGACAAGACGCAGATCGCCACCGTGATGCTGGCGGCGCAATTCAAGTCGCTGCTGTGGGTCACCGCCGGCACCACGCTCGGCATGATGCTCGCCAACGTGTCGGCGGTGCTGTTCGGTGAACGGGCGGTGAAGCTGGTGCCGATCCAGTGGGTGCACCGCATCGCGGCGGCGGTGTTCGGGGTGCTCGGGGTGTTGGTGTTGTTGGGCGTGGGCGGCTGAGAGGGGTGGGCGCCACCGTCGAAAGCCAGCTCACGCCGATGACGGCCGCGAAGATGAGGGCGGTCAGCTCCGTCTTAGGCGCAAGCAACTCGGCCGCAGCATGAGCACGGCCGAGGGCCGGCTGTAGGGGCATGACGGCAAGCTGTACGCCCACGCCTCCACCACCTGTTTCATCATGGACATGCCGGCAGCGACAGAACAGCACGCTGCCTAGAATCAGCCCGATGAAATACCTTCACACCATGGTGCGTGTCACCGACATCGAGCAGTCGCTGAAGTTCTACCGCGAGGCCCTTGGCCTGCAAGTGCTCTCGCGGCGCGACAACGACAAGGGGCGCTTCACGCTGGTGTTTCTGGCCGCACCGGGCGACACCGAAGCCCAGGTCGAGCTCACCCACAACTGGGACCCCGAGGCCTACACCGGCGGGCGCAATTTCGGCCACCTTGCCTACCAGGTCGACAACATTTACGCGCACTGCCAGCGCCTGATGGAGCACGGCGTGACCATCAGCCGCCCGCCGCGTGATGGCCGCATGGCGTTTGTGCGCTCACCCGATCAGATCTCGATCGAGCTGCTCCAAAAGGGCGAGGCGCTCGCTCCGGCTGAGCCGTGGTTGTCGATGCCGAATGTCGGCGCCTGGTGAGGCTCAGGCCCGCAGGCGCGACGCCTCTCGGGCCAGTTGCGTGATGCGCGCCCAATCTTTGCCCGCCACCGCGTCGGCCGGTGTGAGCCACGAACCGCCACACACCTTGACATTGGGCAAGGCCAAGAACTGAGGCGCTGTCTCGACTGTGATGCCGCCGGTCGGGCAAAACGCAACGTCAGGGAACGGCCCGGCGAGCGCCTTCAGCATCGGGATGCCACCCGCTGCGGTGGCCGGGAAAAACTTCAGGAACGAGTAGCCGTCGGCGTTCGCCTGCATGACCTCGCTGCCAGTGGCCACACCGGGCAGGAGCGGCAGGCCGAGGTCGCGGCAGGCCAGGCCCACGCTGCTCAGGTAACCGGGGCTGACGGCAAACTGGCAACCTGCGTCGCGCGCCGCCTTCGCATCGCCCACGCTGCGCACGGTGCCGGCGCCGACGATGGCTCCGGGCACGGCGCGGGCAATGGCCTCCATGCACTTCAGTGCAACGGGCGTGCGCAGCGTGATCTCCAGCACCTTCACGCCGCCGTCGACCAGGGCTTGCGCCAGGGGCACGGCGTCTTCAAGGCGCTCGATCACGATCACCGGGATCACCGGGCCATGGGATGCAAGTTCTGTTGAGTTCATCAGGTTCACAGCCAAGTGAATTACAACCAAGAAATGGCGCCTTCTTCGGCGGTGAGCACATTGCGGCGCATGCCGCCAAACAGTTCACGGCCCAGGCCGTGTGCGTTGTCGTGGGCACGTTCGACGCCCAGGCCACCAATCTCGCGCGAGGCCCATTCGGCTGGGTCGACCAGTGCATTCAGCGTGCCGGCCACGGCATCGAGGCGGATCAGGTCACCGCTTCGCACCTTGCCCAGCGGCCCATTCGCCAGTACCTCGGGGCTCACGTGAATGGCGGCCGGCACCCTGCCTGAGGCACCGCTCATGCGCCCGTCGGTCACCAGCGCCACGTTGAAGCCCTTGCCTTGCAACACTGCCAGCGGCGGCGTGAGGCGGTGCAGCTCGGGCATGCCATTGGCCCGCGGGCCCTGAAAGCGCACCACGGCCACAAAATCGCGCTCCAACTGCCCGGCCTTGAAAGCGGCCAGCATCTCTTCTTGGTCGTTGAA
Organism: Burkholderiales bacterium; assembly: GCA_038241485.1. GTDB lineage: Bacteria > Pseudomonadota > Gammaproteobacteria > Burkholderiales > Burkholderiaceae_C > Rhizobacter. The sequence goes on along the minus strand of JBBRFR010000265.1, from coordinate 1,078 downwards.
GACCACCGCCGGCGCCTCCACCACCTGGTTGCCTTCAGGCACGGCCGACACCTTGATCACCGAGCGGCCCAGGTTGCCGGTGAGCAGCTTCAAGCCGCCACTCTCGCTGAACGGCGCCGCAGCGCCTCGCACCACCGTGTCGTCACCGCTCTGTGCAGGCAAATCCCTCCACACCAGGCCCGCTTCACCGCGCTGAGGCACCCGCGCGTAGTCGCGCAGGCCACCGGCACTGACGGCCGCCACGTCGGCGTGCATGAAGCCCGCATCGATCAGCTCGCGAATCACAAAACCCGGCCCGCCTGCGTCTTGAAACTGGTTCACGTCGGCGCTGCCGTTCGGGTAGACACGCGAGAGCAGCGGCACCGCGTGCGAGAGGTCAGAAAAATCGGTCCAATCGATCACGATGCCGGCCGCACGCGCCACCGCCACCCAGTGGATGAGGTGGTTGGTCGAGCCACCGGTGGCGAGCAAGGCCACCATCGCGTTGACGATCACCCGCTCGTCGACCAGCCGGCCGATGGGGGTGAAACGCTGAGCCTTGGTGATGCCAAGCACCTGCTGCACCGCCTGGCGTGTGAGCAGCTCGCGCAGCTCGGCGTGTGGGTGGATGAAGGCCGAGCCGGGCACATGCAGGCCCATGGCTTCGAGCAGCATCTGGTTGCTGTTGGCCGTGCCGTAAAAGGTGCAGGTGCCTGCGCCGTGGTACGACGCCGACTCGGAGCGCAGCAACTCGTCGCGACCGACCAGCCCCTGCGCGAACTGCTCGCGCACCTGGCCCTTGGCGTTGTTGCTGAGGCCGGTGCTCATCGGCCCGGCCGGCACGAACACGCAGGGCAGATGACCGAAGTGCAGGGCGCCGATCAGCAGGCCCGGCACGATCTTGTCGCACACGCCGAGCAGCAGCGCGCCGTCGAACACGTCGTGGGTCAGCGCGATCGCCGTGCCCATCGCGATCGCGTCGCGCGAGAACAGGCTCAGCTCCATGCCGGGCAGGCCCTGCGTCACGCCGTCACACATCGCGGGCACGCCACCGGCGACCTGCACGGTGGCGCCGAGCTTGTTCGCCTCGTCGCGGATC
>JBBRFR010000264.1:0-5800 GCA_038241485.1 Burkholderiales bacterium | reverse complement strand
CTCACCGCCGACCTCGAAACGCTGCGTGCCTATTACCTGAACCGCGGCTACCTGGAGTTTTCGGTCGAGTCGACGCAAGTCGCCATCTCGAGCAACAAACAAGACATCACCATCACCGTCACCTTCAACGAAGGCCAGCCTTACACCGTCACCGGGGTCAAGCTCGAAGGCGATTACCTGGGCAAGGACGAAGACTTCAAGGGCCTGGTGACGATTCGTCCGGGTGAGGCCTACCGTGCCGAGTCGGTGGCAGAGACGACCAAGGCCTTTACCGACCGCTTCGGCACCTATGGTTATGCGTTTGCCCGCGTCGAGGCCCGCCCCGAGATCGACCGTGCCACGGGCCAGGTGGTGGTGGCCTTGGTGGCTGACCCGGCGCGTCGGGTCTATGTACGGCGCATCAATGTGGCCGGTAACAGCCGCACCCGTGACGAAGTGGTGCGCCGCGAGTTTCGCCAGTTCGAGTCGTCCTGGTACGACGGCCAGCGCATCAAGCTCTCGCGCGACCGTGTTGACCGCCTGGGCTACTTCAAGGAAGTGAACATCGAGACCAACGAAGTGCCGGGCGCACAAGACCAGGTCGACCTCACGATGACGGTGGTGGAGCGGCCCACCGGCAACCTCTCGCTCGGCGCGGGCTTCTCCAGCGCAGACAAGCTGGCGCTGTCTGCCTCGGTGCGCCAAGACAATGTGTTCGGCACTGGCAACTACCTCGGTATCGACATCAACACCAGCAAATCGGCTCGCACCCTGGTAGTGAGCGCGGTCGACCCGTACTTCACCATTGACGGCATATCGCGTGCCTTTGACATCTTCTATCGCACTCAGAAGCCGATCAACAGCCAGGGTGAAGAGTACGAGCTGGTGACGCCTGGCGCCTCGATTCGGTTCGGCGTGCCGTTCAGCGAATACGACACCGTGTTTTTTGGTGCGGGGTACGAGCGCACCGAAATCCGCGGTACGACCACGGGCCTCCCCAACAACTACTTCATCCAAAGAGAAAACTTCGGCGCCAGTAGCAGCTCGGTGCCAATCACGCTGGGCTGGACGCGAGATGGTCGCGACAGCGCCCTGGTGCCCAATGAAGGCCGCTACCAGCGCGTCAACGTGGAATGGGGCGCCGGCGGCGACACGCGCTACCTGCGGACCAACCTGCAGTACCAGCAGTACTGGCCGTTGACCAAGAAGTACACCTTCGCAGTCAACGCCGAAGTGGGCCTGGGCAAGGGCCTGTTGGGCCGCCCGTACCCTATCTTCAAGAACTTCTACGGGGGCGGCCTGGGCACCGTGCGCGCCTTTGACCAGGGCACGCTCGGCCCGGTGGACGCTCTCGGCGGTTACACGGGGGGTACCAAGCGCCTCAACGTGAACAGCGAGTTGTACCTACCGGTGCCGGGTGCCGGCAATGACCGCACCCTGCGGATTTTTGCCTACGTGGACGCCGGTAATGTGTGGGGCGATCAGACGCCGAACTACGCCGACCCGCTGCGCGTTTCAGCAGGCCTGGGCTTGAGCTGGGTGTCGCCAGTGGGGCCGCTGAAGCTCAGCTATGGCAAGCCGATCCGGTATGTCTCAACAGATAGAATTCAGCGTCTGCAATTCCAGATCGGGACCGCGTTCTAATGAACAGCTCATTTATCAAGTCCATGGTGTTCGCCACCTGCCTGGCCTTGGCAGGGTGGAGCGCACAGGCTCAGGAACTGAAAATCGGTTACGTCAACAGCGACAAGGTTCTGCGTGATGCGCTGCCGGCACGTGCCGCCTACACCAAGATCGAAGCCGAGTTCGGCAAGCGTGACAAAGAGCTGACCGATCTGGGCTCACGCCTCAAGAGCGCGGCCGACAAGCTGGACAAGGAAGGCCCTACGCTGGGTGAATCAGAGCGGGTGCGCCGCCAGCGAGAGCTGGTCGACCAAGACCGAGAACTCCAGCGCAAACGCCGCGAGTACCAGGAAGACCTGAACCAGCGTCGCAATGAAGAGCTGGCTTCGTTGGTGGATCGTGCCAACAAGATCATCAAGCAGATTGCCGACCAGGAAAAGTACGACCTGATCGTCCAGGAAGTCATCTTCGCCAGCCCTCGCATCGACATCACCAAGAAGGTGATCGACGCCCTCAACGCCCAGAGCGGAAAGTGACCGGTGGCCGAGGCCACGCTGGGGGAAATCGCTGCCCACCTGGGCGGTGATCTGATCGGCGACCCGGGTTTGCTGATCACCCGGATCGGCCCGCTCGAAGGCGCAACCCCTTCGTCCATCTCGTTTCTCTCCAACCCCAAATACCAGTCTCAACTGGTCTCGTCGCAGGCAGGCTGCGTCATTGTCGGCCCCGCGATGCGAGACGCCGCGGCAGCGCGCGGGTCAGCCTTGGTGGTGCCGGATGCCTATCTTGGTTTTGCCCGCCTGACGCAGTGGTGGGCTGCCCGCATTCGCCCAGCCGCCACGGTGGGGGTTCATCCCAGCGCCGTGGTGGATGCCAGTGCCTCCGTTGCACCGTGCGCCAGCATCGGCCCCTTTGTCGTGATCGAAGCCGATGTGCTCATCGGCGAGGGTGCAGTCATTGGTGCCCAGTGTTTCATCGGGCGAGGCGCCCGTGTCGGCAAAGCGACCCGGCTTTCTGCACGAGTGACGCTCGGATTCGGCTGCCACATCGGCGAGCGCGGCATCGTGCACAGCGGCGTTGTGATAGGCGCCGATGGTTTCGGATTCGCACCCAGCCCCGAGGGCGCGGTGAAGATTGAGCAGTTGGGTGGCGTGCACATCGGCAACGATGTCGAGATTGGGGCCAATACCTGCATTGACCGGGGCGCGCTGGAAGACACCGTGCTCGAAGACGGCGTCAAGCTCGATAACCTCGTTCAGATCGGTCACAACGTGCGTGTGGGGGCTCATACCGCGATGGCCGGGTGCGCGGGTGTGGCAGGCAGTGCCGTCATCGGCTCGCGTTGTTTCCTTGGTGGGGGTGCCATCGTGCTGGGGCATCTGAAGCTGGCCGACGGTGTGAACATCTCGGCCGCCAGCGTGGTCACGCGCTCGATTCACCAGGCCGGCACCTACAGTGGCGTGTTCCCCATCGACGACAATGCCTCTTGGGAAAAAAATGCGGCCACGCTGCGCAACTTGCATGCACTGCGAGAGCGCCTGCGGGCCCTTGAAAAGAAGACGACCTGACCATGATGGACATCCACCAGATTCTCAAGAAATTGCCCCACCGCTACCCCATCTTGCTGGTGGACCGTGTCATTTCGATTGAGAAGAACAAGCGCATCGTGGCGCTGAAGAACGTCAGCATCAACGAGCCGTATTTCAGCGGCCACTTCCCGCACCGCCCCGTGATGCCGGGTGTGCTGATGCTTGAAGCGCTGGCGCAAGCGGCCGCCATCCTCGCCATCGAGACGCTGGAGATCACGCTCGACGACCAGACGGTTTTTTATTTCGCAGGCATCGATGCGGCGCGCTTCAAGCGCCCCGTCGAGCCGGGCGACCAACTCACGCTTGACGTGACGCTGGAGCGCATGAAGGCGGGTGTCTGCAAGTTCAAGGCACGTGCCTTGGTCGGTGAAGAGTTGGCCGTCGAGGCCGAGCTGACCTGCACGATGCGCCGCATTACCTGATCCAGGAGGCTTGCACATGGCCAGCATCCACCCGACCGCGATCGTCGACCCCCAGGCCCAGCTTGCCGACTCGGTGAGCGTCGGCCCGTATGCCGTGATCGGCCCGCACGTGCGTGTGGGTGAGGGCACGACCATCGGCGCGCATTGTGTGATCGAAGGCCGCACCACCATTGGCCGCGACAACCGCATCTTCCAGTTCGCCTCGCTGGGCGCGGCGCCGCAAGACAAGAAGTACGCGGGCGAGCCGACCGAGTTGCACATTGGCGAGCGCAACACCATTCGTGAGTTCTGCACCTTCAACCTGGGCACGGCCCAAGACGCGGGGGTCACGCGGGTGGGCAATGACAACTGGATCATGGCTTACGTGCACCTGGCGCACGACGTGCAATTGGGCAACCAGACCATTCTGGCCAACAACGCCACCTTGGCCGGCCACGTGCACATCGGCGATTGGGTGATCATCGGTGGCCTGACGGGGGTGCACCAGTTCACCAAGGTGGGTGCGCATGCGATGGCAGGTTTTGCAAGCCACGTGTCGCAAGACGTGCCACCTTTCATGATGGTCGATGGCAACCCGTTGTCGGTGCGCGGGTTCAACCTCGAAGGCCTGCGCCGGCGCGGCTTTTCGCCTGAGCGCATCACGGCGGTCAAACAAATGCACAGGAGCCTGTACCGCGGCGGCAAGACGCTGCAAGAAGCGCGCGACGAGATTGCGGCCTTGCCTGCCTCCGCGCCTGAATCCCGAGGCGATGTGGAGATGATGCTGGCCTTCCTGGCCCAGGCCACACGCGGCATCGCCCGCTGAGCCATGTCAGCCCCCCGGCTTGGCATGGTGGCCGGCGAGGCCTCGGGTGATCTGCTGGCGGGCTTGTTGCTTGGTGGCCTCAAGGCCCGTTGGCCTGAGCTGAGTTCGTTTGGCATTGGTGGCCCCAAGATGGCCGCACACGGCTTTGAATCCTGGTGGCCACACGAGAAACTGGCCGTGCGCGGCTATGTCGAGGTGCTGAGGCACTACCGCGAGCTGGTGGGTATCCGCAACCAGCTCGGTGAGCGCTTGTTGCGTGAGCGGCCTGATGCCTTCATCGGCGTGGACGCCCCCGACTTCAACCTGGGCCTGGAGACCCGCCTCAAAGCACAAGGCATCAAGACCATCCACTTCATCAGCCCGTCGATATGGGCCTGGCGTGGCAAGCGCATCGAGAAGATTCGTGCGGCCGCCGACCATGTGTTGTGCATCTTCCCGTTCGAGCCAGCGATCTATGCGAAGCATGGCATCGCGGCGAGCTATGTGGGCCACCCGCTGGCCGACGCGATCCCACTGGAAGTGCCGCGCGACACGAGCCGCCAGAAACTCGGCCTCGCGACCGATGCAAAGGTGGTGGCTTTGTTGCCGGGCAGCCGCCGCTCCGAGATCGAATACATTGCCCCTCGCCTGCTGGCCGCCGCGCAGTTGATGCAGTGCGAGCGCCCCGGCCTGCGCTTCATCTTGCCGGTGGTGCCGGGCCTGCGCTCGCTGGTGGAGCCGATGCTGGCCGAGCACGCTGCGAACTTGCAGGTGGACCTGCTCAACGGCCAATCGCACGAAGCGCTGGCCGCCTGCGACGTGACGCTGATCGCGAGCGGCACGGCCACGCTGGAAGCGGCTCTCTTCAAGCGCCCCATGGTCATCGCCTACGCGATGAACTGGCTCAGCTGGCAGATGATGAAACGCATGGCCTACCAACCGTGGGTGGGTTTACCCAACATCCTGCTGGGTGAGTTTGCGGTGCCCGAGATGCTGCAAGAGCAGGCCTCTCCGCAAAAACTGGCGCAGGCGGCATTCAACTGGCTGGACAATCGTGAGGCCTGCGCCGCCCTTGGCGAGCGTTTCCACACCCTGCACCAGCAACTGCGCTGCAACACTGCCCAAGCTGCCACCGATGCCATCGAGAAAATCCTCAACGCCTGAGCAGCTCGGCCTGTATTTCGAGGCCATCGGCCTGATTGCGGGCGTCGATGAAGCCGGCCGTGGCCCACTCGCGGGGCCGGTGGTGGCCGCGGCGGTGATCCTCGACGACCTGAACCCGATCAAGGGGCTGAACGACTCCAAGAAGCTGTCGCCCGCCCGGCGCGAACGGCTCTACGACGAGATCCGCGCCAAGTCCTTGTGCTGTGCCATTGCCCATGCCTCGGTGGAAGAGATCGACT
>JBBRFR010000263.1:0-5801 GCA_038241485.1 Burkholderiales bacterium | reverse complement strand
GAAACTCGTGGCCGTCGGAGCGCAGCCCGCACAACGCACGCACCGAGCTCATTGGAGTGCCTTCGTGCTGCGCACCCTGGTATTCGCTCTTGGGGCGGCCCGTCGAGCTCATGGGTTGACTAGACCCGTCGCTCAAGGCATAGCGGCTCACGTGCGTGTGGTGGGCCTCGCGGTGGGGCAAGGGGATCAGCCGGTCGAGTGGCTGCCCAAGCGCGTCTTGCGCCTTCAGCCTGAACATCTGCGTGGCCGCGTCGTTGAACAGCACGATGCGCTGCTGGGCATCAATGGTGATGATCGCGTTCAGCGCGGTGGCGAGGATCTCGTGCGCCCGTTCAAGCAGCGGGTCGGGCGGTGAGGGCACCGGCGTCGACACCGCGGCCTCAGATGCTTTTCAGCATGCGGTCGGCCGCGCGGAAATATTTGCGGGCGAGCGCCAGCAGCTGGCCATCGGTGGGGTGGTCAACCGTCTGCACGGCGACCACACAGGCGGCCACCGCCTTGTCGTGGTGCTCCAGGTGCTTGATCAGCTCGTTCTTCTCGTTGCCGGGGCCCACCACCAGGATCTCGCCCGCGCCACGCAAGGCCTCGGCCACAGCGTGCAGGTAGGGCGCGTCTTCAGGCTCATGGCCGGAGCCACCGCTCGGGCCGTTCTTGTGGTGAATCTTGCCGGGGCGGTGGGTCGAGTGCAGCACCAGCTGCTCGGCGGCGTCGTCGGTGAAGTGGGTGACGCGGGCTTGGTCGTGATCGATCCACACGACGGCATGCAGGTGAGACATGGAAGTCCTTTGGGTGAGAAGAGGGGGAGAGGCGGCTGCGCGGCAAGCGCCGTCAGGCGACGGTGCTGCACAGCAGGGCTTGCAAGATGAAGCGGTGGTTGTCGACCTGCTCGTCGGCCAGCGGCAAATGCTCGGTGGGGCAGCTGCAGGCCAGCTCGGCGCGGCCGTCGCTGCAACGCGAGGGTGACTGCGCGTCCCAGAGAAAGTCGGGCGGTGTGTCGCTGGGCTCGTTGCGCAGGCCCAGGCCGGTGAGCGCCGCCGCGCGTCGCCAGGCGTCGCCTTCTGGCGAGTGGTCATCGCCCAGCAGGCAGAGCGTGGTTTCGCTCAGGGGCTTGGCGCTGTGCTCACGCATGGTCATCAGGTCGCCCAGCACGCGCAGCGGGTGATTGGCCCCGGCCAGGCCGTTAAAGACCGGGCGGCCGGCGCTGCGCTCGACCTCTTGCACCAGACTGAGCGGCATGCCTTCGCATTCAATGGCGTCGTACAAACGGCCCAGCACCACCGCGGTTTCATGCGACTCGTTCGCTTGCGTGATCCGCGAGCTGCTGGGGCGGATGTGCGCCACCTGGGCGCCGAGGGCGGCGGCGGCGGCGGTGAAGCTCCCTAGCGCCGGGTCGCTGGGCGATTCGCACATCACGGCAATGTTTTTGCCGCGCAGGGGGCGTTGCGGGTGGCCTTCTTGATCGGCTTTCTTGAGAGAGCTGGCGGTGTCGAGCAAGGCCAGCACATCCGCGCTTGACAGGTTGTCAAGCGACCAGAGGCTGCGGTGATTGAGAAAGTTGTGGTTCATCTGCTCAGGCCCTGGCGCCAACCCCAGGGCTTGTCGAAGTGGTGCGCGATCGGTGGATGAAGCGTATTCGCGCGCTGCCGCATCGCCTTGACCCGCATCAAGCCGATGTCATGCACCCCTTGCCGATACGCGCCTGACACAAAGCATTTACCGAGCGTTACGCAGCGTCGCAACCTGTTCGCAAGCGGTTGTCTATGGCTTTCTAAAGTTCAGCCCATCAACAGAACACCACCTGACCACCTGACCACCTGGAGCCCTCCATGCTTGCAACCGCCACACCGACCCCTGCAGCCCCCACCGCCCGGCGCGCTCCTTCCCCGAAGCCTTGCCCGGTGCGCAACGACCAGCTCACCGGCCAGCGCATTGCGGACAACTTGAAGCTCATTCACGACAAGCTGCCGGTCACCCGCCGTCTGCTGCATGCCGGCGAGTCGGTCTACGAGGCCGGTGAGCGCTTTGACTGCCTGCACGTGGTGAACTCGGGTTTCTTCAAGCTCGTCAACCTGTCGGCCGACGGCCGCGAGCAGGTGGTGGGGCTGCAGTTCAAGGGCGACTGGCTGGGCTTTGACGGCATTGCCAACGGTCGCCACGGTTGCGACGCCATCGCCATGGACACCGGCGAGGTCTGGACGATCCGCTACGACGCGCTGCTGCGCACCTGCGCCGAGCACCCGCCGCTGATGGGCGTGGTGCACTCGGCCATGAGCCGCGAGATGACACGCGACCGCGACTCGTTGCTGTCGATCTGCACCCTGCCGGCTGATGCGCGTGTGGCCGAGTTCTTGCGCAATTGGGCCGAGTCGCTCTCCGAGCGTGGCCTGCGCACCGACCAGATCACCCTGCGCATGACGCGCGCCGAGATCGGCAACTACCTCGGCATGAAGTTGGAAACCGTGAGCCGTGCGCTGTCTCGGCTGGCGCGTGACAGCATCATCCAGTTCAACGAAAACGGCCGCCGCGACATCCGCATCCCTGACCTGGCGGTGCTGGCCGCCTTTGTGCAGCGCTGTGTGTCGCCCGAAGGCGCGACGCTGCAATAAACGACAGCCGCCCGTCCATCGTCCTCACAGAGACTGCCGCCCGCGAGGCGGCAGCACGCGCTGCAGCTCGCCGTTCTCTCACGGCGGTCCCGCCAGACGGGATTCCGTTCGTTGCAGCCCGTCGGTCGACGGAACGCCGTTTTTACGGCGCGCCGACTCCAAATTTTCTCCAATGAAATCAACGACTTGATCTCCTAGCCCCAGCGCGGGAGCGTTGGCATGCTCCGTGCAAAAAGAGACTGGCCGCGGGACCGCAATCGGTTTCAAGGCCTGTGCCGCAGATGCCCAACAAGCCTGCTGCGCTCGTTCTCAGTTCACAACAACCAGCATTGGAACCTGTGCATGAAGATGACCCTCTCCTTGACCGCAGCCGGCGGTCGCCACCCCAAGCGCGCGGCCGGCCGCGCGCGGCAGCAGTTCGCACTGGCGCTCACCGCCGTGGCCGCCTGTGCCGCCGGCGGCGCGCACGCGCAGTCGACGGTCACCTTGTTCGGTGTGGTCGACGCGAACCTGCGACACGTGAGGAACGCAGACACCAAAGTCAACCAGCTCGGCACTGACGGGCTCAGCAGCAGCCGCCTCGGCTTTCGCGGCACCGAAGACCTGGGGGGCGGCTTGACGGCCGGCTTCTGGCTCGAATCCGCCCTGTACCCCGATGACGGCACCGTGAGGCCCAAGTTCTGGCATCGCCGCTCGACCGTCAGCCTGTCGGGTGGTTTTGGCGAGGTGCGCCTGGGCCGCGATTTCACCCCCACCTACACGGGCCTGGGTGATTTCGATGCCTTCGGCGACAACGGCATTGGCAGCTTCTCGAAGGTGCAGTCGTCCCTGACTGCCACGGTCAACACCAACACCCGCGCCGACAACGAGATCAGCTACTTCCTGCCCAAGGGCCTGGGCGGCGTTTACGGCCAGGTCTCGGTGGCTGCGGGCGAAGGCACGCTGGGCAACAAGTACATCGGCGCACGCCTGGGCTACGCGACCGGCCCGCTGAATGTGTCTGGCTCCTACGGCACCACCGAGGCCAACGCGGCCGCAGACAAGTACAAGATCGGCAACCTGGGAGCGGCCTACGACTTCGGCGTGGTGCGCGTGCTAGGGGCTGTGTCGCAAATGAAGTTCATCGACCGCAAGGAAGACCTGCTGCTGATCGGGGCCTCGGCGCCGGTAGGCGCGGGCGTGCTGCGCCTGTCGCTGGCGCGTGCCAACCTCTCTGGCGGCACCTCGGCCACCGCAACAGACGACGCTGCCGACGCCACCCTGGTTGCAGTGGGCTACACGCACAACCTGTCAAAGCGCACGGCCTTGTACGGGACGGTCGCCCGCATCAACAACAAGGGCACGCAGAGATTTGCGGTGGGCACCACCGTGCCTGCGCTCGGGGCCGGGCAAAAGTCGAGCGGGCTCGAAATGGGCCTGCGGCACGCGTTCTGACGCAACAATGGTGCCCATGCCGCTGCTGCGCCTTTGGTCGGGTCTCCTTCTGGGCTTCATGAGCTTTTCGCCCATGGCCCAGGAGGCGGACACGCTTCAACGCATCGCGCAGACAGGCACCATCAACCTGGGCCACCGGGAGTCGTCGGTTCCGTTCTCGTACCTCGACGCCAAGGGGCAGGCCGTTGGGTACTCGCATGAGCTGATGCTGAGGCTGCTCGACGTCATCAAGGCCGATCTCAAACTCCCGGCCATCACGGTGCGCCTGGTGCCGGTGACGTCGCAGAACCGTTTTTCGTTGGTGCAAAACGGCTCGGTCGATCTCGAGTGCGGCTCCACCACCCACAACGCCGAAAGGGCACGGCGGGTGGCGTTCTCGAACTCGATCTTCATCATCGGCACGCGCCTCATGACACGTTACGACTCAGGCATCGGCGACTTCACCGACCTGGCGGGCAAAACGGTGTCGGTCACGTCGGGCACCACCTCCGAGCGTCTGCTGCGCACCTTCAACGAGGCCTCGGGTGGCAAGCTGAGAATCCTGTTGGCCAAGGATCATGGCGAGTCATTTCAGCTCCTCGAGACCGGCAAGGCCCACGCCTTCATGATGGACGACGCCTTGCTGTACGGCGAACGCGCCAAGGCGAGGCGGCCGCAAGACTGGGTTGTGGTCGGCAAACCCATGTCGACCGAGGTCTACGGCTGCATGCTGCGCAAAGGCGACGCCGCTTTCAAGACGGTGATCGACCGCGGCCTCGCCCAACTGATGCAGTCGGGTGAGGCACTGAAGGTCTACGCCAAGTGGTTCCAGGGGCCTATCCCTCCCAAAGGCTTGAACCTCAACTGGCCTCCCTCCGAGGCCCTGCTCACCCTCTACCGAAAACCGAACGACCAGGCATCGCCTTAGGTGCATGCCCGTTCCTGGTGTTTTCACTTCAATCAACCTTTCATCCGCAGACGAAATGAAAAAATCCATTCTGTTGTTCGCCGCCACGCTGGCAGCAGGCTCGGCCCTGGCCGAAGACACGCTGAAGAAGTTCAAGGACAGCGCCACCGTGACCATGGGCGTGCGCGAGTCCTCGGGAGCCTTGTCTTACACGCTGGGTGACGGCAAGTACGTTGGCTACCACGTGGAGCTGTGCGAGCGTGTCATCGCCGACATCCGCAAGCAGCTTGCGCTGCCCGTGCTGACCATCAAGTACCAGCCGGTGACCTCGCAGAACCGCATTCCCCTGGTGCAAAACGGCACCGTCGACATCGAATGCGGCTCGACCACCAACAACGCCACCCGCCAGAAAGACGTGGCCTTCGCTGCAACCACTTTCGTCGAAGAGGTGCGCATCGCTGTCAAGGCGAGCTCGGGCATCACATCGATTGGCCAACTGAGCGGCAGGAAGGTGGCCACGACCACCGGCACGACCTCGGTGCAGTTGCTACGCAAGCACGAGCGCGCCAACGGCGTCAACTTCGAAGAGGTGTTCGGAAAGGATCACGCCGACAGCTTCTTGCTGCTGGATTCGGGCCGAGCCGACGCCTTCGTGATGGACGGCCAGATCCTCGCCGGCAACATCGCCAAAGCCAAGAACCCGGCCGACTTCAAAATCGTCGGCGAGGTGCTGTCGGTCGAGCCGATCGCCTGCATGCTGCGCAAGGACGACCCGGAGATGAAGAAAACCATCAATGAGAGCATCGCGCGCCAGATCAAGGACGGCTCGCTTGAGAAGCTTTATGACAAGTGGTTCCTGCAGGCGATCCCGCCGA
>JBBRFR010000262.1:0-5835 GCA_038241485.1 Burkholderiales bacterium | reverse complement strand
AGACGGCCACATCGTGCTCTTTCGCCATGCCAACGCCCCCGGTGGTGGCGACCCGCCCGGTTTCAAGCTCGGTGACTGCAGTACCCAACGCAATCTCGACGACACCGGCCGTGCACAGGCGCGGCGCATGGGCGAGCAGTTTCGCCAGCGTGGTGTGAAGGTCGGTGCCGTGCTCACCTCACAGTGGTGCCGCGCCCGTGAAACCGCCGAGCTCGCCTTCCCCGGCATGGCGCGAGACGATGCGAGCTTCAACTCGTTTTTCGACGACCGTTCGCGCGGGCCCGCACAAACAGCCCAGGCGCTGGCCACACTCGCCCGCTGGCGTGGCCCGGGGGTGCTGGTGGTCACCACGCACCAGGTCAACATCTCAAGGCTGACGGGCGTCACGCCAGCTTCGGGAGAAGGGGTGGTCGTGGCACCCACACGCGGTCGTGTCGAGGTGATCGGGCGGCTGCGCCCTTGAAGGCTCAGCCGTGACCTGCTGACCCGGCTCGCTACCAGGCGCGATCGCGTACAAGGCCGCTGCCACACGCCTGAGTCACACTCGGCGGCATGACTGCTGGAATCTTGTTTGCCCTGGCCGCCGGCCTGATGTGGGGCTTGGTGTTCGTGGGCCCGCTGCTGCTGCCCGAGTACCCGGCCACGCTGCAATCGTTCGGGCGCTACCTCGCCTTTGGCTTGATCGCGCTGCCGCTGGCCTGGTTCGACCGTGCGCGCCTGCGCGAGCTCACCCGCGCCGACTGGCTGGAGGCACTCAAGCTTGCCGCGGTGGGCAACGTCATCTACTACCTGTTTCTCGCGAGCGCCATCCAGCGCGCAGGCGGGCCGCTGCCGACCATGATCATCGGTACGCTGCCGGTGGTGATTGCCATCACCGCCAACCTGCGCACCGGGCCGCTGCGCGAAGCCCGGCTGCCGTGGGCGCGCATGCTGCCCTCGCTGGGTTTGATCGCGTGCGGCATCGCCCTCGTCAACCATGTCGAGATCACCCACCTGCGGCAAGACCCGAATGCCGATGTGGCGCGCTATGCGCTGGGCGCGGCGCTGGCCGTGGGCGCCGTGGTCTGCTGGACCTGGTACCCCATCCGCAACGCCGACTGGCTGCGCGCCCACCCCGAGCGCAACCCGCGCAGCTGGGCCACCGCACAAGGCATTGCCACGCTGCCGCTCGCGCTGATCGGGTACGCCAGCGTGTGGCTGTGGAGCGCACTCAGCAGAGACAGCTTCCCCATGCCCTTCGGCCCGCGCGTGGCCGACTTCCTGCTGCTGATGTTTGCCATCGGCCTGCTCGCCTCGTGGCTGGGCACGGTGTGCTGGAACGAAGCCAGCCAGCGCCTGCCGCCCGCGCTGGCCGGGCAACTGATCGTGTTCGAGACACTCGCCGCGCTGAGCTACGCCTTTGTGCTGCGCCGCGAATGGCCGCAAGCGCAAACGCTGGCCGGCATCGCCTTGCTGATCGCCGGGGTGATGTGGGCCCTGCGCACCCGGCCCGAGCCGCTGGCGGCCGAGGGGCACGCGTCATAACATGGCAAACCACTTGGTATCACCCACCCCCGAACCAAAACGCCTGCACGCGCTCGACGCTGTGCGGGCCGCAGCCCTGGTGCTGGGCATCGTCTTGCACGCCACGCTGTCGTTCATTCCGGAGCTGGACACCAAACTTTGGCCGGTGAGCGACAACCAAAAGAGCGGCGTGCTCGCCGTTCTGATGTTCTGCATCCACATCTTCCGGATGTCGGTGTTCTTTCTGGTGGCCGGGCTGCTGACGCACATGCTGTTCCACCGCCTCGGGCTGGCGGCGTTTGCCCGCAACCGCGCGGCGCGCATTCTGGCGCCGCTGGTGCTGGCGTGGCCACTGTGTTTCATCACCCTCGGGGCGGTGGTGTTGTGGGCGCTGGCGCGCGCCAACGGGGGCCAGCTGCCCAGCCCGCTGCCCGGTAGCCTGACGCAGAGTGGCCTCAACTTCCTGCACCTGTGGTTCTTGTACCTGCTGCTGTGGCTGTACACCTTGGTGCTGGCGCTTCGCGCTGCGTGGCAGGCCGTTGACAGCCGCGGCGTGCTGCGCTCGGGTGTCGACCGCAGCCTGCGTGTGCTGCTGGCTTCGCGTGGGGGCGTGCTGCTGCTGGCCGCGCCGGTCGCGGTGGCGCTGGCGCTGATTCCCCGCTGGAACATCTGGCTGGGCGTGCCCACCCCCGGCTACACGCTGCTGCCGCCGGCCGCGCCTTTTTTCATCTACGCCTACGTGTTCAGCCTGGGCTGGTTGCTCGATCGCCAACGCCCGCTGCTGGACAGCCTGGCGCAACACTGGCGCTTCAACTTTGTGCTCGGGCTCGCGGGTGCGCTGGCTTCTTTGCAAGCCGCGAGTGCAGGCGCACAACCCGCAGGCTCTGCCCAGGCGCTGCACGCCGCGGCCTATGGCCTCGCCCTGATGGGCTGGACACTGGCTTTCGTGGGCGCCGGCGTGCGTTACCTCAACCGCCCCAGCGCGACGGTGCGCTACCTGGCCGACGCGTCGTACTGGATGTACATCGCCCACCTGCCGCTGGTGGTGGCGCTGCAAACGGCGTTCATGCTCTCCGGCTGGCACTGGTCGATCAAGTACGTGTTGATCAATGTGCTGAGCGTCGCGCTGCTGCTGTTGAGCTACCGCTACGCCGTGAGGCCCACCTGGGTGGGCCTCTTGCTCAACGGCCGCCGGCAGCCGCGAGGCGCCGGCGTTTGAGGCCGCTCGCTCAGAACGAGTGGCGCAGACCGGCTTCGATGCCTTGCGACTTCTGGCCGTTCGGCAGCGCCGGCGTAGTGCTGCCAACGGCGAAGTTCTGCGCACCCTTGTTGGCAATGCGCGAGTAGGTGCCGTACAACGAAGTGCGCTTCGACAGGTTGTGCACGTAGCCCAGGGCGATCAGCGACGCGTCGTCGGCGTCAGCGGTGCGGGTGGCGCCGGTGCCGCCCGACAAATCGGCGCGGCCCACTGAAGCACGCAACACACCCGAGCCCACCGGGGCGGTGGCACCGATCAGGATCAAACGCTCTTCACGCGACATGAACTTGATCTGCGTGAACGAGGTCAGCAGGCGCACCATGCCGAAGTTGTAGGCCAGGCCGAGCGAGCCGATCTTGTACTTGTCTTCTGCCGCGTTCGCATCGGTCGTGCCGTAGGAGCCCGACACGTTCAGCGGGCCGGCGGCATAACCGACACGGCCGCCCACGTACTTGTTGCCGACCGTGCCTTCACCGGCGGCCACGGCCAGCGTGCCGTACACACCGCCCAGGCTCTTGGGCAGGATGTACTGCACTTCGTTGTCGAGGCGGCTGTTGGTGTTGACCGTGCCGGTCAGCTTGGACTGCAGGTTGGAGAACTTGCCCACGCCGTTGTCGCCGAAGGCGTCGAAGTCGGAGATGCCGGTGTAGGTGGGCGAGTAATCGCGGCCCAGGCGGATTTCACCGAACGCGCCTTCCAGGCTGACGGTAGAACGGCGGTGCCAGAACTTGCCGCTGGAGTTGGTGGTGCCGTCATCGGCGTTGAGCGCGGCTTCGAGCCAGAAACCAGCCTTCAGGCCACCGCCCAGGTCTTCGGTACCGCGAAAGCCGAGGCGGTTGCTGGACAGGCCGTCGGTGCCGAGCTGGCGCACCTTGACGCCGTTGTTGTCAATCTGGCGCAGGTTGGCGTCGAGCACGCCAAACAAGGTGACGGACGATTGGGCTTGAGCCGCACCGGCAAAGCCAGCGAGCAGCGAGAGAGCGAGGAGGGTTTTGTTCATGGAATGCAGTCCAACGGGTTGAAAGTGTGGCGGGGCCACGAGCGGTCTTTTGTAAAGACACCCGTATTCGATCAAACCAAACCTCAAACTATTGCGACAAACCCGTGACATCCAGGGGTTGTTGGCGTGAGTCGACAGGGCCCGTTCAGGCCACAGGGACTTTCATCTCCCTGACACAAAATCCCCGGCATCAGCGCGCCTTCAGCAAGTCGACCAGCGGCTGCAGCGGGTTGGGTCGCGGGGCCGACGCAGCGGGCGGCGGTGTTGCGACCACGGGTGGCGGTGTGACCACCACCACCACCACCGCCACCACCACCACCGCCACGGGCGGCGCAGGCGGCAGGCCAAACAGTTTCCATGCCCTCAATGTCACCCGCGCTCATCTCGTAGGGCTTGTCGTCGAAGCTTGAACTTCTGTTGCAGTAGTTCATGCGCGACTGCGCGTCGTAGGCTGACAGCAGGATCAGGTCGCTGCTGGCGCGGCGCTCGTAGCTGAGCTGGTCGTGCGACAGCTTGGCGTCGCAATCGGCCGGCGTGTCGGGGCGATCCTGCTCGTGCACAAACCCGAGTGCGTGGCCGAACTCATGCACGCCGAGGTTGAGGACGCAGCGCTGCAGCCGCCCCTTGCAAGCGCTGAACGACGGGTGCTCGTCGAGATGGAAATTGAGCCGCATCGACGGGCGCTCGCTCTGCACCAGCCTCTTGTGCCTCAGCGCCACCGCCTCGGCGGTTGACTTCCAGCCGCGCCTCGGCGTGCAGGTGGGCAGCTAATACGTGGAAGGCGCAGGCACCTCTGAAAAAGCGACCGGCGGCCCGATCCTCGGCCTGAGCATGGGCGGCGAATACGGCTTTGCCGACGTGGGCTTCGAAACCCCGCCGGTCGACGTGATCGGCCCGGGCTCGCAGCTGACGAGCGGCGGGCGCTCTGAAGTGACGGGCACGCTCGGCTTCTTCGTCACCGAAGGTGTGGCGCTGATCGGTGGCTACCGCAGCTCGGGCTACGGCGAGAGCTTCGCGTCGAGCCAGTTCGGCACCAACGCCGGCCCCTTCGTCGGCGTGAGCTTTCCTGACCTGCGCATCGGCTCGTCGAACCGCAACCTGCTCACGCTGTCGATCGTGACGCAGCGCCTTGCCGGCCAGGCCAAGGTCACATCGACCGGCCTGGAAGCCCCCAACGCCACGCTGCCCGAAGGCAACCACCGGCTGCTGATCCAGATCGCCGACAGCCACAAGCGCATGGGCCAGCAAGAGGTCGTGTTCGAAGTGGCGGCAAAGCCTTGATTCACTTTCGACGCGCGGGGCTTGCCGCACTGTTGAGCCTCGCCGCATGGCCGGCCGCGATGGCGCAAGCCGCACCCACTGCGCAAGAGATCATCGAGCAACTGAAGCCACCCGCCACGCGCTCGCTCGGCACGAAGCGTGGCTTCAAGGTGCAAGCGGTGGAGGCGGCGACCAGTGAGACCGCGGTGACACCGTTCGTGGGCCAGCCGGCCTTTGGTGTGCAGCGCACCACCGCAGGCCCCACAGCGCCGCCCGTCGCCGAACCCGCAACGACGACGACGACGACCACGCCGCCGCCGCCGCCGCCCAGTGTGTCGCTCTCCATCGAGTTCGATTTCAACTCGGCCCGCGTGCGCGCCGGCAGCCTGCCGGTGCTGAACACACTCGCACAAGCGCTGCAATCGCCCGCGCTGAAAGACGCCCGCTTTCGCATCGAAGGCCACACCGACGCCGCGGGCCGCGCCGACTACAACCAGCGCCTCTCGACGCAGCGTGCCCAGGCCGTGAGCAGCATCTTGGTGGCGCACGGCGTGGCGCTGTCGCGGCTCAGCTCGGTGGGCAAGGGCTCAAGCGAGCTCGCCGATGCGGCCCAACCCACCGCCGCAGCGAACCGCCGGGTGAAGATCGTCAACCTGGAATAAGGCCCCCCACCGTTCGGCCTGAGCTTGTCGAAGGCACGCTGCGTTTCGATAGGCTCGACGCGAGCGCAGCACCCTCAAGGTTTGGGCGCCGCCTTTTTCAGCTGCACCTTGGTGACATTGCCATCGACCACGTTGATCTCGGCGTCGTAGCC
>JBBRFR010000261.1:0-5849 GCA_038241485.1 Burkholderiales bacterium | reverse complement strand
CGAGTCGCACCTCTACCCGCACAACGACTTGGCTACGCTCGCGCAGCAACTGGCCGCCTCGAAGGCCGAACACAAGCTCGTGGTCACCGACGCGGTGTTCAGCATGGACGGTGACATCGCCCCGCTACACGCCCTGCTTGCGCTGTGCGAGCAACACGATGCGCTGCTGCTGATCGACGACGCCCACGGTTTTGGTGTGCTCGGCCCCGAAGGGCGTGGCACGGCCGCGCACCTGGGGCTCGCCTCGCCACGACTCGTCTACATGGCCACGCTGGGCAAGGCCGCCGGTTGTGCCGGCGCGTTTGTCGCCGGCGAGGCCAACACCATCGAGTGGATCTTGCAGCGCGCCCGCACCTACATCTTTGCCACCGCCACCCCGGCGATGGTGGTGCAGGCGGTGCGCGCCAGCCTGAAGGTGATCGCCACCGAAGGCTGGCGGCGCGAACAACTCACCCGTCTCATCACCCGCCTGCGTGCCGGCACCGCCGGCCTGCGCTGGCAACACCCGGCCTCCGACACCGCCGTGCAGCCGCTCATCGTGGGCCACAACGCCGACGCGCTGGCCGTGATGGCCGCGCTCGACGCGCAAGGCCTGTGGGTGCCGGCCATCCGCCCGCCCACCGTGCCCGAAGGCACGGCGCGGCTGCGCATCTCGCTCTCGGCCGCGCACAGCGAGGCCGATGTCGACCGCCTGCTGGAGGCCCTCGCCCGCTAACATCGCGCGTCCTCACTTTGGCCCCACGCCATGCAGCCCTACCCCCACCTGCTCGCGCCGCTCGACCTGGGTTTCACCACCCTCAAAAACCGCGTGCTGATGGGCAGCATGCACACCGGCCTGGAAGACGGGCGCAAACACTTCCCCGCCATGGCCGCCTTCTTCGCCGAGCGTGCGCGTGGCGGTGTGGGCTTGATGGTGACGGGCGGCTTCTCGCCCAACATCGAAGCCTGGCTCAAGCCCTTCGGTGGCACGCTCAGCACCTGTGGCGCCGCACGCCGCCACAAAATCGTGACCGACGCGGTGCACGCCGAAGGCGGCAAGATTGCGCTGCAGATCTTGCACGCCGGGCGCTATGGCTACCAGCCTTTCTGCGTGGCGCCTTCGCGCATTCAGTCGCCGATCTCGCCCTTCACACCGCGTGAGCTGAGCGCGCGTGGCATCGAGCGGCAAATCCGCGCTTTCGTGCGCTGCGCCAAGCTGGCGCGTGAAGCCGGTTACGACGGCGTCGAGGTGATGGGCAGCGAGGGCTACTTCATCAACCAGTTTCTCGTCACCCACACCAACAAGCGTGACGACGAGTGGGGCGGCGCTTACGAGAACCGCATGCGCTTGGCGGTGGAGATCGTGCGCCGCACGCGCGAGGCGGTGGGGCCCGACTTCATCATCATCTACCGCCTGTCGATGATCGACCTGATCCCCGACGGCAGTTCCTGGCCCGAGGTGGTGCAGCTTGCCAAAGCCATCGAGCAGGCAGGCGCCACGATCATCAACACCGGCATCGGCTGGCACGAAGCGCGGGTGCCCACCATTGCCACCAGCGTGCCGCGCGGCGCTTTCGGCTGGGTCACGCAAAAGATGCGCCGCGAGCTGCGTGCGTCGGGCCTGACCATCCCGCTCATCACCAGCAACCGCATCAACATGCCCGAGGTGGCCGAGCAGCTGCTGGCAGACGGCTGCGCCGACATGGTGAGCCTGGCGCGCCCGTTGCTGGCCGACCCCGAGTTTGTGAACAAAGCCGCGCGCAACGAGAGCCGGCGCATCAACACCTGCATCGCCTGCAACCAGGCCTGCCTCGACCACACCTTCAAGTCGCAGCTCGCCAGCTGCCTGGTCAACCCGCGTGCCGGCCACGAGACCGAGCTGATCATCCGCATCGCGCTCAAGAAAAAGCGCTTCGCCGTGGTCGGCGCTGGCCCGGCCGGGCTGGCGGCCGCCACCACACTGGCCGAGCGTGGCCACGAGGTGCACCTGTTTGACTCGGCCTCGATGATCGGCGGTCAGTTCAACATGGCCAAACGTGTGCCAGGCAAAGAAGAGTTTGTCGAAGCGCTGCGCTACTTCGGCCAGCGCATCGCCGACACCGGCGTGAAGCTCACGCTCGACACCCGGGTGCAGGCATCCGACCTGCACGATTTCGACGAGGTATTGCTCGCCACCGGCGTGTCACCGCGCGACCCCAAGATCCCCGGCAGCGACGGCCCCAACGTGCTCAGCTACATCGACGTGCTGCTGCACCAGAAGCCGGTCGGCGAGCGCGTGGCCATCATCGGTGCGGGCGGCATCGGCTTCGACGTGGCCGAGTACCTGGTCACCGCGCCCGGCCACTCGACCACCTTGAACTTGCCCGAGTGGCTCACCGAGTGGGGCGTGGTCGACCCCGAGGCCGTGCGCGGCGGCGTGGTGCGCCCGCAGCCCGCAGCACCCGCGCGGCAGGTCACGCTCTTGCAGCGCAAGGGCGGCAAGCTGGGCAAAGGCCTCGGCAAGACCACCGGCTGGATCCACCGCGCTGCGTTGCAGATGAAGAAGGTCGAGATGATCGGCGGTGTGAACTACGAACGCATCACGCCGCAAGGCCTCTTCATCACCTACGGCGAAAAGCGCAGCGACGGCCAAATCATCGAGTGCGACACCATCGTGCTGTGCGCCGGCCAGGAGCCATTGCGCGAGCTGCTGGCGCCGCTGCAAGCCGCCGGCAAGCCGGTGCACCTGATTGGCGGCGCCAATGAAGCCGGCGAACTCGACGCCAAACGCGCCATCGACCAAGGCGTGCGGCTGGCGGCATCGTTGTGAAGCTCTCGCGGCGGTGCGGGAGGCGCTGCGCCACGAACAAAAGGCGGGTTTGTCCACCTGCACACAGTTGAGGGGTATTCCTACGCGGCCTTCGCAGCGAAACCGCTAACCTGTGGGCGTTGCTGCACTGCACAAATCCCATGCCACTCCACCCTGACAGTCCTTTTGCCAAGCTGATGGCCCAGGCCACGGCACTCACTCGGCAAGGCAGCCTGGCCGTTGCCACGCAGGCCATTCAACGGGCTTTGCACCTGAAGCGCGCCGCGGCACCCGCCGAGCCCACCGACAGCGGCGACGTGGTCGTGCTCGACGGCCTGGTGCGCGAAATCGTGACGCCCGAGCCCGAGCCCACAACCGAAACGCCACCGGCCACCCCACCGCAGCCCGCCAGCTACGAAGAGCTTGCCTTTGCCACCGCCCAGGGCCTGCGCCACTACATGCTGTTCACGCCCGCCGGCCTGCCCGACAGGCCAGCCCCGCTGGTGGTCATGCTGCACGGCTGCAAACAAAACCCCGACGACTTTGCCGCCGGCACACGCATGAACGAGTTGGCGCAAGCGCAAGGCATTCGCGTTTTGTACCCGGCCCAAGCATCACGCTCCAACGCCC
Organism: Burkholderiales bacterium; assembly: GCA_038241485.1. GTDB lineage: Bacteria > Pseudomonadota > Gammaproteobacteria > Burkholderiales > Burkholderiaceae_C > Rhizobacter. The sequence goes on along the minus strand of JBBRFR010000261.1, from coordinate 2,452 downwards.
AGCGCTGCTGGAACTGGTTTCAACCGGGTGACCAGAAACGGGGCGGCGGCGAGCCGGCCTTGCTGGCGGCCATCACCCGCCACGTGATGCAGACCCATGCGGTCGACGCTGAGCGGGTCTACATTGCCGGGCTGTCAGCGGGTGGTGCGATGGCGGTGATCATGGCTCACGAGTACCCCGATCTCTTCGCGGCGTTGGGGGTGCACTCGGGCTTGCCACAAGGCGCGGCGCACGACGTGGCGACCGCCTTCGCAGCGATGAAACATGGCCCGCGCGGCGTGCCCAAGGGGGTCGACACCACGCGCGTGCCAATGATCGTTTTTCACGGCGACCTCGACACCACCGTGCACCCGAGCAACAGCGAGCACCTGGTGGCCGGGCACAACGCGTCAGAGGTCGAGCAGGGCACGGCCGACAGCGGGCGCAACTTCGAGCGCACCCGTTACCGCGACGCGACCGGTCGGCTGGTCGCCGAACACTGGCTGGTGCACGGCTCCGGCCATGCGTGGTCGGGCGGCAGCGCCAAGGGCAGCTACACCGACCCGCAGGGGCCCGATGCCACCAGAGAAATGCTGCGCTTCTTTGCGCAGCAGCGGCTCAGAGGCTGAGGGTTTTGATTTCCCGCTCTGTTCGCATCTGAGAGGGCAAGAGTCTTTTGGTTTGCGCCCCCCCCCGTACGGACATCAAAAACCTCTCACTCCATCACTCGACCTTGACGCCCTTCCAGAACGCCACCCGCCCCTTGATCTGCGCCGCCGCTTCGCTCGGCTCGGGGTAGTACCAGGCGGCGTCTGCGTTCATCTCACCGTTGACGAACAGGCTGTAGTAATACGCCTGGCCCTTCCAGGGGCAGCTGGTGCGGTGGTTGCTGAAGCTCACGTACTCGCGCTTCAGGCTGCTCTCGGGAAAGTAGTGGTTGCCTTCGACGATCACGGTGTCGTCGCTCTCGGCGATGGTGGTGGCGTTCCAGGTGGCTTTCATGCGGGGCTCTCCTTGGCTAAACATCAAGCGTACAGCGCCGCGGCCAATTTCAGGCGCTGCGCGATGGCGGCCACCAGGGTCTTGTCGCCTTTCACCTGCACGCTGTCGCCGTGGCGCAAGATGTCCATCGCCAGCTCGGTCGGGTCGATGTAGGGCACCTGCAGTTCATAACGGCCATCGGCGAGCCAGCGGCCTTTTTGCTGCGCGTGCCACTCTTCCACGGCCACCCACTGCGCGGCATCGGCCTCGAACACCAGCGTGGCCCACTTCAGCTTGGCGCCGCTGCCACCGTAGATGCCGTAGCCGGCGTCAAGCTCGGCCTCCAGGTCTTTCACCGCCACGTTGCGGGCCTTGCTGTCTTGCGGCTTCGCTTCTTGAATGGCGTCGAGCGCAAAACGGCGCAGGCCTTCGCTCGCGTGGCACCAGGCGTCGAGGTACCAGGTGTTGCGGTAGTTCACCAGGCGCTGCGGCGAGACCTCGCGTTCGCTCGTGCTGCGGTCGCTGCGCTTGAAGTAGCGCAACCACACCCGCTTGCGCTGCACCAGCGCGCTGCCCAGCAGCTCGAAGTGGCGGCTGGGGGTGCGCCGGCGCGCGGTCGAGATCACCTTCACACGGCGCATCAGCTCACGCGCCTCGCTCTCGTCGGCGCCCAGCATGCCCTGCAGCTTGTCCATCATGGGTTGCAGGTGGCGCGAGAGCACACCGTCGTCGTCCAGCCCGGCCATCAGCTGGTGCATGGTGAGCAGGGCAGTGATCTCCTTTTCACTGAACCACAGGCCCGGCAGCTCGTGGCGCTGCGCCTGCGCGCCGGAACCTGACTCAAAGCGGTAGCCGTTGTCAAACCGGTCGTAGACGATGGGCGCGCTAAGGCGGTCGCGCAGGTACTGCAGGTCGCGCTTGAGCGTGGCGGGCGAGACGGACAGCTCGTCGAGCAAGGCCTCGAAGCTCACGCTGCCACGGCTGCGCAGCAGCAGCTCGATCTTGTAAAAACGTTCTGTTCGGTCCATGGGTCAGGGATCTCACGTCACTGGCTCACCAGATGAGCCACCAGACGCGAGCATAGCCCCAGATGCGGATTCACCACACCACTCTGTAGCTCACGCCTTGAGCCACCCCACCGCAACACTGGCTCCATCGCTGCATCGGTTGCAGCGAACCCCACCCGGAGCCCCACATGACCACCGAACTGCACCTCAGCCAAAACATCACCTCCAGCCTCACCACGCACGAGCACATCGGCTTCGAGCTGGGCTGGGACTACGCCCACCACCACGTCACCCCACCCGCGCCTTATGGGCAAGAGCCTTCGTCGCTGCGCCACGGCTGGCTGGCCGGCCAGGCCACGTTTGGCCTGCGCACGCTGGAGCCGACCAAGCATGTGCGCAAGTGGCTGCAATTGCGCCTGCACGCCTGGCTGCGTGGCCGCAGTGTCGAGCTGGTGCAGGTGACGCCGCACTACCTGCAGCAGATC
>JBBRFR010000260.1:0-5888 GCA_038241485.1 Burkholderiales bacterium | reverse complement strand
AAACAGCACGTTGTGCCAGGTGCTGAAGCTTTCCAGCTGGGTCCAGGTTTGCCAGCTGGTGGTGAAGGGGCAGCTCACGCCCGAAGCCTTCAGCTTGGCGGCGGCGAGCGCCACTTCGGGCCAAGTGGTCGGCGGCTTGTTGGGGTCGAGCCCGGCCTTGCGGAAGGCGTCTTTGTTGTAGTTGAGAACGGTGGTGGAGCTGTTCAGCGGGAAGCTCAGCATCTGCCCGTTGGGCGCCGTGTAGTAGCCCACCACCGCGGGGATGTAGGCCTTGGGGTCGAACTTGTAGCCTGCGTCTGCCAGCACCTTGCCCACCGGCACGATGGCACCTTTGGCCGACATCATCGTGGCCGTGCCCACCTCGTACACCTGCAGGATGTGCGGGGCGGTGCCGGCGCGAAACGCGGCGATGGCAGACGGCATGGTCTCGTCGTAGGTGCCCTTGTAGGTGGGCACAACCTTGTAGTCCTTCTGGCTGGCGTTGAAGCCGTTGGCCAGGTCGAGCACCCAGTCGTTGAGACCTCCGGTCATCGAGTGCCACCACTGGATTTCGACCTGGGCCTGGGCCGGGCCCGACAAGGCCAGGGCCAGCAGAGTTGATGCGAGTGCAATTCGTTTGTTGTTCATGACGATTCCGTTGAAGTGAACCTGGGCTTGTGGCCAGCAGGTCAGTTTGCGTCAGGCTTGTGACAGGCGTGTTTATGTCGCTTATGCGTGGCCCCAACAACGGGGATAACCCCTCTGGGTTTTGTCGCCGGGGAGGTGCCGCGCCCCATGGCCTTGCCGGGCGGGTGCCTCAGAGGGCTGCGGTACCATTCGTGTCCAAGTGCACAGCAGGCGCGCGAGACGCCTGGAACCCATGAACGCACCGATTCCGCTGAACCAGATCACCGCCGCAGCCGACGCTGCGCACAACGCGCCCCGGCTGCGCGAAATTCCGTACAACTACACCTCGTTCTCCGACCGCGAGATCGTGATCCGCCTGCTGGGCTCGCGCGCCTGGGAGCTGCTGAACCGCCTGCGCGAAGAGCGCCAGACCGGCCGCTCGGCGCGCATGTTGTACGAGGTGTTGGGCGACATCTGGGTGGTGCAGCGCAACCCCTACCTGCAAGACGACCTGCTCGACAACCCGCGCCGCCGCAAGCTGCTGATCGACGCCTTGCACCACCGCCTGGGCGAAGTGCAGGCACGCCGCAAGCCCGAGGCCGATGGCGCGCGTGACGGCTTTGTCGGCGAGCTGCTGCAGGCCGCCAGCGCGGCGGTGAAGTCGTTTGCCGAGCAGTTTGAGCGGGTGGCCGAGCTGCGCCGCAAGACCACGCGCGTGCTGGGCCGCCACACCGCCAAAGACAACATCAAGTTCGACGGCCTGTCGCGTGTCTCTCACGTGACCGACGCCACCGACTGGCGTGTCGAATACCCGTTCGTGGTGCTCACGCCCGACACCGAGGCCGAGATGGCCGCGCTGGTCAAACACTGCATCGAACTCGGCCTCACCATCATTCCGCGTGGCGGCGGCACGGGCTACACCGGCGGCGCGATCCCGCTCACCTGGAACAGCGCGGTCATCAACACCGAGAAGTTGGAGGCGATGACCGAGGTCGAGCACCTGCGCCTGCCCGGCATGGACCGCGACGTGGCCACCATCTGGACCGAAGCCGGTGTGGTCACGCAGCGCGTGGCCGATGCGGCCGAGCGTGCGGGCTTTGTGTTTGCGGTCGACCCCACCTCCGCTGAAGCCTCGTGCATCGGCGGCAACATCGCGATGAACGCCGGCGGCAAGAAGGCCGTGTTGTGGGGCACCGCGCTCGACAACCTGGCCTCGTGGCGCATGGTCACGCCCGAAGCCAAGTGGCTCGAAGTGACGCGTCTGGATCACAACATGGGCAAGATCCATGACGTGGCCGTGGCGAGCTTCGAGCTGAAGTACTTTGACGCCTCGGGCAAGGTGCTGGAGCGCACCGAGCGGCTCGACATCCCCGGGCGCACCTTCCGCAAAGAAGGCCTCGGCAAAGACGTCACCGACAAGTTCCTTGCCGGCCTGCCCGGCATCCAGAAAGAAGGCTGCGACGGCCTCATCACCAGCGCGCGCTGGGTAGTGCACAAGATGCCGGCGCACACACGCACGGTGTGTCTCGAATTCTTCGGCAACGCGCACGATGCCGTGCCCTCGATCGTCGAGATCAAGGACTTCATGTTTGCTGAGGCGAAGGGCGGCGGCGCCATCCTCGCCGGCCTGGAGCATCTGGACGACCGCTACCTGAAGGCGGTGGGCTACGCCACCAAGAGCAAGCGCGGTGGGCTCCCGAAGATGGTGCTGGTGGGTGACATTGCCGGCGACGACCCCGACGTGGTGGCGCGCGCCACCAGCGAGGTGGTGCGCATTGCCAACAGCCGCGCCGGTGAAGGCTTCGTGGCGGTGAGCGCTGATGCACGCAAGAAGTTCTGGCTCGACCGCAAGCGCACCGCCGCCATCAGCAAGCACACGAATGCGTTCAAGGTGAACGAAGACGTGGTGATCCCGCTGCCGCGCATGGGCGAGTACACCAATGGCATCGAGCGCATCAACATCGAGCTCAGCCTGCGCAACAAGCTGGCGCTGGTCGACGCATTGGAACGCTTCTTCGAGACCGGCAACCTGCCGCTGGGCAAGAGCGACGACGCGGGCGAAATCCCATCGGCTGAGCTGCTCGAAGACCGTGTGCAGCAGGCGCTGACGCTGTTGCGCGAGGTGCGTGGGCTGTGGCAGCTGTGGCTGAGCGACCTCGACGCCGTGCCCGCCGACACCGGCCGCAGCTACTTCGTCGACCTGCAAGACCACACGCTGCGCGCCTCGTGGAAGACGCAGATCCGCGCCAAGCTGCAGGGCATCTTTGCCGGCTCGGCCCTGAAGCCCATCGTCGACGAATGCCAGCGCTTCCACAAAGAGGTGCTGCGTGGCCGCGTGTGGGTGGCCCTGCACATGCACGCCGGTGACGGCAATGTGCACACCAACATCCCCGTCAACAGCGACAACTACGAGATGCTGCAAACGGCGCACGAGGCAGTGGCGCGCATCATGAAGCTGGCGCGCAGCCTTGACGGCGTGATCTCGGGCGAGCACGGCATTGGTATCACCAAGCTCGAGTTCTTGACCGAAGACGAGATCTCGGCCTTCACCGCCTACAAACTGAAAGTCGACCCCGAAGGCCGTTTCAACAAGGGCAAGTTGCTGCGCAACGACGCCCTCAAGGCCGATCTGACCAACGCCTATACGCCGAGCTTTGGCCTGATGGGGCACGAGTCGCTGATCATGCAGCAGAGCGACATTGGCGACATCGCCAATTCGATGAAAGACTGCCTGCGCTGCGGCAAGTGCAAGCCGGTGTGCGCCACGCATGTGCCGCGCGCCAACCTGCTGTACAGCCCGCGCAACAAGATCCTGGCGACATCACTCTTGGTCGAAGCCTTCTTGTACGAAGAGCAGACGCGCCGGGGTGTGTCGATCAAACACTGGGAAGAGTTCGAAGACGTGGCCGACCACTGCACGGTTTGCCACAAGTGCCTGAGCCCTTGCCCGGTTGACATCGACTTTGGCGAGGTGTCGATGAACATGCGCAACCTGCTGCGCAAGATGGGCAAGAAGAGCTTTCGCCCCGGCAACAAGATGGCGATGTTGATGCTCAACGCCACCAACCCCCAGACCATCAAGCTGCTGCGCATGGCGATGGTCGATGTGGGCTTCAAGGCACAGCGCATCGCCAACAACCTGCTGCGTGGTCTGGCCAAGAAGCAGACCGCGGCGCCCAAGTCGAGCGTGGGCACGGCTCCGATTAAGGAGCAGGTGATCCACTTCATCAACAAGAAGCTGCCGGGCGGCCTGCCGAAGAAGACGGCGCGTGCCTTGCTGGACATCGAAGACAAAAACTACGTCCCGATCATCCGCAACCCCAAGAGCACCACGGCCGATACCGAAGCGGTGTTTTATTTCCCGGGCTGCGGGTCGGAAAAGCTGTTCTCGCAAGTCGGCCTGGCCACGCAAGCCATGCTGTGGCATGCCGGTGTGCAGACGGTGCTGCCGCCGGGCTACCTCTGCTGTGGCTACCCACAGCGCGGCTCGGGCCAGTTTGACAAGGCCGAAAAGATCATCACCGACAACCGGGTGCTGTTCCACCGTGTGGCCAACACGCTGAACTACCTCGACATCAAGACCGTGGTGGTGAGCTGCGGCACCTGCTACGACCAGCTGCAGGGTTACCAGTTCGACAAGATCTTCCCGGGCAGCCGCATCATCGACATCCACGAGTACCTGCTCGAGAAGGGCATCACGCTGGCCGGTGCGGGTGGCTACCTGTACCACGAGCCTTGCCACAACCCGATGAAGCTGCAGGACTCGTTGAAGACCGTGAAGGCGCTGCTGGGCGACAACGTGCTCAAGAGCGAGCGCTGCTGCGGCGAGAGCGGCACGCTGGGCGTGACGCGGCCTGACATCGCCACGCAGGTGCGCTTCCGCAAGGAAGAAGAGCTGCGCCGCGACGAGGCCAAACTCCGCGCGACCGGCTCTGTAGAAGCGAAAGCCGACGTGAAGATCCTCACCTCGTGCCCGAGCTGCCTGCAAGGCCTCGCCCGCTACGGCAACGACCTGAACAACGGCTTGCTCGAAGCCGACTACATCGTGATCGAGATGGCCAACCAGATACTCGGGCCCGACTGGATGCCCGAGTATGTGGAGAAGGCCAACGAGGGTGGCATCGAAAGGGTGCTGGTTTAACCAGCGTTCGCGCAGCACCAACCGCCGTTCGGGCTGCGGTATCGAAACCGTGCACGGCGTATGCATGCAAGAGGCTTCGATACCTCAGCCCCAACGGTTGGTTTTTACTCCGCCGACAGCCCGCGCTCCTTGATGAGCGCGTGCCAGAAGGTGTTTTCCTTCTGCAAGAAAGTCGTGAGCGCGGGCCCATCGGAGGGAGTGACTTCAAGGCCGAAGTCTTCCATCCGTGCCTTCACCTCAGGCACAAGGATGGCCTTGTTCATCTCGCTGCTCAGGCGCGAAACGATGTCAGCCGGTGTGCCCTTGGGCACGAAGAGGCCTTGCCAGGCGGCGACCTCGAAGTCTTTGATGCCGATTTCGTCCAGCGTGGGCACATCGGGCAATGAAGGGATGCGCTTCTTCGACATCACGGCCAGTGCCTTCACCTTGCCGCTGCGGATCTGCGGCAGGCCCGCTGCGGTGTCGAGCACCATCATCGGCACCTGGCCCGAAATCACGTCTTGCAACGCCATCGCCGTGCCGCGGTAGGGCACGTGCACGATGAAACTCTTGGTGCGGTCTTTCAACAGCTCCATCGCCAGGTGGTGCGGGCTGCCCACGCCGGGCGAGGCGTAGCTGTACTTGGCGGGGTTCTTCTTCACCTCGTCGAGCAACTCCTTGGCGCTGTTCAGACCAGAACCCGGGTGCACGGCCAGGATCAGCGGAAAGCGCGCCATGAAGCCCACCGGCACCAGGTCCTTCGGGTCATACGGCAGCTTCTTGTACATGGCGCTGTGGAACACCATCGCGCCGTTGTCGCCGGTGACGATGGTGTAGCCGTCGGGTGCTGACTTGGCGGCGTTGTCGGTGCCGATGATGCCGCCGGCGCCGGGGCGGTTGTCAATCACCAGCGTCTGGCCGAGTTGTTTGCCGAGCTGCGGTGCCAACTGGCGCGCCAGAAAGTCGGAGCCGCCGCCGGCCGGGTAGGCCACCACCCAACGCACCGGCTTGTTGGGCCAGGTGGTGGTTTGTGCAAGGGCAGGTGTGACCAAAGAGGATGCAAGAGCCAGGCCGAACAAGCGGCGGGACAACGAGGTGTGTTCAGGCATGGTGGGCGGCTCGACGGTGGGGGGGCGTGCATCTTATCGAGGGTGGCCGCGAT
>JBBRFR010000259.1:0-5902 GCA_038241485.1 Burkholderiales bacterium | reverse complement strand
CAAGGCTGCTGCGGAGCAGTTCAAGGCCACAGACCCGTGGGCGGTGCTGCTGCGTTACGTCAGCGACAAGATCGCCCCGACTATCGGGCCGTTCAAGCCTCCAAACGCGCTGCCGGCAACGGGGTAGCTGCCGGTTTTAGGTTGAATCGGCTCATCGCACGATGGCGAGCCTGGGCAGAGGGGCTCAGCTTGGCCCCCAACGACTTGCTGCGCGACGCGGTCTACCGGCGCCTCTGAACGTCCATCCTGATCAGCTCTTTCGGTGGCCAGGTGACCATGCTGGCCTTGCCGCTCACCGCCGCCGTGCTGCTGCACGCCAGCCCCACACAAATGGGCTTTCTCACGGCGATGGAAATCGCGCCCTTCGTGCTGTTTTCGCTGCCCTCGGGCGTGTGGCTCGACCGCGTGCGCAAGCTGCCGGTCTACTTGGTGGGCGAATGCCTGCTGGGGGTCGTTGTTGCCAGCGTGCCGTTTGCCTGGTGGATGGGCTGGTTGTCGATTGGCGCGACCTGCGCACCGGGTTGCGCTTCGTGCTGGGCACGCCGCTGCTGGTGGCGCTCGCCGTGGTGGTGGGCACGTGGCAGATGTGCCACCACGCCGCCTTGGTGGTGCAGATCTTGTTTGCCACCCGCACGCTCGGCTTGAACGAGCAGCAAGTGGGCCTGAGCTACATGGGCATGGGCTTGGGCACCATCATCGCGAGCGTGCTGGGCAACCGAATCAGCCGGCGTGTGGGCCCCGGCCCGAGCCTGCTGATCGGCACAGCGGTGTGCGGTGCGGGCTGGCTGCTGCTGGCCGTGGCGCCGGCCAATGCCTGCGGTGTGGCGGCGTTTGCCGTCATGTTGCTGCTGTTCAGCGCCGGCGCGGTGCTCGTGTTCATCAACTTCCTGGCCATGCGCCAGGCGGTGACGCCGGCCCCATTGCTGGGCCGCATGACGAGCGCAATGCGCTGGCTCAGCCTGTTGGCGGCCGGGCCGGGGGCGCTGTTGGGCGGCTGGTTGGGCGAGCACATCGGGCTGCGCGCGGCGCTCGCTTTTTCGGGCGGTTCGGCCTTGTTGTTGGCCGTGCTGGCCTGGCAGCACCCCGCGATCCGTGGTGTGAAGGTGCTGCCCGAGGCCGAAGACGCCGACGAATGGCTGGGGGGCGAGGCCTCGGTGCGGCCCACCACGGTGATCGGCGCTCAGACCTGAACGGCCGAGCCTGGTGAAAAGCGATCCACTGCGTCGGTGATCAGCCCGTCGATGCCGGCGTCAAACAAGCGCCGTGCGTCGACGGGGTCATTGACGGTGTAGCTCGCCACCCGCAAGCCCGTAGCGTGGGCTTGTGCGATCACACGGGCGTCGAGCACGCGGCAGTTGGCGACGATGGCCACACAGCTCAGGGCTTGCGCTTCGGGCAGCCAACCCTCGCGCAGGCTGTCGAGCAGCAGGGCGCGTGGCAACGAGGGTTCGGCGGCGCGGGCCGCGGCGAGTGCATCGGGTTGGAAGGAGCTGAGCAGCGGTTTGAGTGCCTCGTCGGCCCACAGTGCGGCAGCGTGTTGTGCGACCACTCGGCCCGTCTCTTCGTTGTGCCCGGGGGTGGGCTTGATCTCGATGTTGAGCGCGAAGCCGTTGCGGATGCAGTAGCGCGCGATGGTGTCGAGGCTGGGCAGAGGCTCGCCCGCAAACGCGCGGCTGTGCCAGCCCCCAGCGTCCAGGCGCGACAGCTCGCTCCACGGGCGCTCGCTGGCCGCTCCCGTCTCGGGCGTGGTGCGTTGCAGGGTGGCGTCGTGCAGCAAAAAAGGCACGCCGTCGGCGCTGAGTTTCACGTCGCACTCGAACGCGCGGTAGCCGTGGTTGGCGCCGAGTCGAAATGCGGCGAGCGTGTTTTCGGGGGCGAGCTTGCCCGCGCCACGGTGGGCGATCCACAAAGGGTAGGGCCAGTTCATGTGGACTCCCCGATTGCCGAATACGGCAATCGACCCTCCGAGAGGGTCGGGCCTTGGTTGGGGCGGCCCGGCGCGGCGGCCCGTGTCATGCTGCTTCCACGCGCGCTCCCGTGGCCACATCGAACCAATGCAGGTGCTGGGCTGAGAGCTGCAACTGCACCGTGCTGCCCACGGCCGGCGGCGGCAACATGCCGTCCATGCGCAAGGTGAAGTCATGGCTGCCCAGTTGGCCGTGTACCAGGCGCTCGGCGCCGAGCATCTCGATCAGCTCCACCTTCAGCGGCCAGCCGCCCGACCCACCGGCCACCACGTGCTCGGGCCGCAAGCCCAAGCTCAACTCGCCTTTGCGCGGCGCCGGGGCGGGCAGCGGCACCGTCTGGCCATCGAGCGTGAAGCTGGCGCCTTGTGCCTGACCCTTCAACAGGTTCATCGGCGGTGAGCCGATGAAGCTCGCCACAAAGGTGGTGGCGGGCCGGGTGTACACCTCATCGGGTGTGCCGAACTGCTCCATGCGACCGGCGTTCATCACCATCATGCGCTGCGCGAGCGTCATCGCCTCGACCTGGTCGTGGGTGACGAAGAGCGAGGTGACGCCCAGCTCGGCGTGCAGCTTGCGGATCTCGATGCGCGTTTGGGCGCGCAGCTTGGCGTCGAGGTTCGACAGCGGCTCGTCGAACAAAAACACCTGCGGCTGGCGCACGATCGCGCGGCCCATGGCCACCCGCTGGCGCTGGCCTCCCGACAGCTCGCGTGGTTTGCGGTTGAGGTAGGCGCCAAGCTGCAAGATGCCTGCGGCCTTGTCGACACGCGCTTTGATTTCGGCCACCGGCAGCTTGGCGATCTTCAGGCCGTAGGCCATGTTGTCGAACACCGTCATGTGAGGGTAGAGCGCGTAGTTCTGGAACACCATCGCGATGTCTCGCTCCGAGGGCTCGATGTCGTTGACCACGCGCGAGCCAATCGCGATCTCACCACCGGAGATTTCTTCCAGCCCGGCCACCATGCGCAAGAGCGTGCTCTTGCCGCAGCCCGAGGGGCCGACGATGACGATGAACTCGCCGTCAGCTATCTCGGCGTTGACGCCGTGGATCACCTGGTTGGCCTTGGGGCCCGCGCCGTAGCGCTTGATGACATCGCGAAGTGAGATGGCTGCCATGTTTGTCTTCTTATTTCTCGGTCGCTATTTTTCGGTATCCACCAGGCCCTTGACGAACCAGCGCTGCATCAAGATCACGACCAGTGCGGGCGGGATCATCGCCAGCACCGCGGTGGCCATCACGATGTTCCAGTCGGTGGCGGCGTCTCCGCCGCTGATCATGCGTTTGATGCCGATCACCACCGGGTACATGCTTTCGTCGGTGGTCACGAGCAGCGGCCAGAGGTATTGGTTCCAGCCGTAGATGAACTGGATCACGAACAGCGCCGCACAACTGGTGGCCGAGAGCGGCAGCAAGATGTCTTTAAAAAAGCGCATCGGCCCGGCGCCGTCAATGCGGGCCGCTTCGGTCAGCTCGTCGGGCACGGTCAGGAAAAACTGGCGAAACAAGAAGGTGGCGGTGGCCGAGGCGATCAGCGGCACCGTGAGGCCGGCATAGGTGTTGAGCATGCCGAGGTTGGCCACCACCTAGTAGGTGGGGCCGATGCGCACCTCCACTGGCAGCATCAGCGTGACGAAGATGGACCAGAACACGAACATGCGAAACGGGAAACGAAAGTAGACGATCGCAAACGCCGACAGCAGCGAGATGGTGATTTTGCCGAGCGCGATCACCAGCGCCGTCACCAGGCTGATGAACATCATGCGGCCGACCGGCGCGTTCGAGGCCGCGCCCATGCCCGTGCCTTTGAGTGCTGCGGTGTAGTTCTCAACCAGTTGGTTGCCGGGCAGCAGCGACATTGGCGCTTGCACGATGGCCTCGGCAGTTTGGGTCGAGGCGATGAAGGTCACGTACAGCGGAAAGGCGATGATGAGCACGCCAAGGATCAGCACGACGTGGGCGAGGATGCCGAGAGTAGGGCGACGCTCGACCATCAGTAGTTCACTTTCTTCTCGACGAACCTGAACTGCACGATGGTCAAGGCAATCACGATCGCCATCAACACGACCGATTGCGCCGCCGAGCCGCCGAGGTCGAGCGCTTTGAAGCCGTCGTAATAAACCTTGTAGACGAGGATCGCGGTGTCTTTGCCCGGCCCGCCCTGAGTGGCCGCATCGACGATGGCAAAGGTGTCGAAGAAGGCATACACCACGTTGATCACGAACAAGAAGAAAGTGGTGGGCGACAAGAGCGGGAACTGAATGGTCCAGAAGCGTCGCCATGGGCGCGCACCGTCAATCGCGGCGGCTTCGATCAGCGAGCGTGGAATGCTTTGCAGCCCGGCCAGGAAGAACAGGAAGTTGTACGAAATCTGCTTCCAAACCGCGGCCAACACGATCAGCGTCATCGCGTGCTCGCTGTTGAGCAGGTGGTTCCAGTCGACACCCAGGCCACGCAGCACATACGAGACGATGCCGATCGACGGTGCGAACATAAACAGCCACAACACCCCGGCCACCGCGGGCGCCACCGCGTAGGGCCAGATCAGCAGCGTGCGGTAGACCCGCGCGCCCTTCACGACGCGGTCGGCGAACACGGCCAGCAGCAGCGAGATGCCCAGGCCCAGCCCGGCCACCAGCACCGAGAACACGGCGGTGGTCTTGAACGAGGCGAGGTAGGTCGGGTCTTTGACCAGGTTGGCAAAGTTCTCCAGGCCGACCCAGGTGGTCGACATGCCGAACGCGTCGGACTGCTGGAACGACTGCAACAAGGCCTGGCCCGCCGGCCAGAAGAAGAACACGGCGATCACGACCACCTGGGGTGCGATCAGCACCCAAGGCAGCCAGCCCGATCTGAAGACGACGCGCTTTTCTGAAGACACAGAAGCAGCTGGGGCAATGTGGCTTACTTGTTGGCCTTCTCGAAACGCGCCAGCAACTCGTTGCCACGGTTGACCGCGCTGTCGAGCGCGTCTTTGGCGGCCTTCTTGCCGGCCCAGACCTGTTCGAGCTCTTCGTCCATGATGGAGCGAATTTGCAGCATGTTGCCCAGGCGCACACCACGCGACTTGTCGGTGGTCTTGCGGATCATCTGGTTGACGGCGGTGTCGGTGCCTGGGTTCTGCTTGTAGAAGCCCGACTTTTCGGTGAGGGCGAATGAGGCCAGCGTGATCGGCAGGTAGCCGGTGCGCTGGTGGCTCTTGGCCTGGATCTCGACGTCGGTCAGGTAGTTGAAGAAGGCGGCCACACCCTTGTATTCGGCAGGCTTCTTGCCGGCCATCACCCACAGCGAGGCGCCGCCGATCACGGTGTTTTGCGGTGCACCGGGCACGTCAGGGTAGTAGGGCAGGGTGGCAATGCCGTAGTCGAACTTGGCGTTTTTCTTGATGCTGGCGTAGGTCGACGACGAAGCCGTGGCCATGGCGCATTCGCCCGAATAGAAGCTCGCGTCGGCCGCGTTGCCGCGCCCGCGGTAGATGAACAAGCCCTGTTTGGCCATGTTGGCCAGGTTCTCAATGTGGCGCACATGCAGCGGGCTGTTGAACACCAGGCGAGCACTGGTGCCGCCGAAGCCGTTGTTCTGCGTTGCGAAAAGCGTGTTGTGCCAGGTAGAGAAGCTCTCCAGCTGCGTCCAGCTCTGCCAGCTGGAGGTGAACGGGCAGGCCACGCCGGACGCCTTCAGCTTGGCCGCGGCCAGCACGAGTTCAGGCCAGGTCGCCGGCGGCTTGTTCGGGTCCAGCCCGGCCTTCTTGAACAGGTCCCTGTTGTAATTCAGCACCGTGGTCGAGCTGTTGAACGGAAAGCTCAGCATCTGCCCGCTGGGCGCCGTGTAGTAGCCCACCACCGCGGGGATGTAGGCCTTGGGGTCGAACTTGTAGCCTGCGTCTGCCAGCACCTTGCCCACCGGCACGATGGCACCTTTGGCCGACATCATCGTG
>JBBRFR010000258.1:0-5917 GCA_038241485.1 Burkholderiales bacterium | reverse complement strand
TTGGCAAGGCCGCGCACGTTCAGCAGCTCAGCCAAGCTTCAACTCCGACACCCGCTTCAGCGCGAGCGTGGTGGCCTGCTGCAAAGCATCGGGTGCATCACAGGCCACCACCTGGCGCTGCGGCATGCTGCGCAGCCAGGTGATCTGGCGTTTGGCGAGCTGGCGCGTGGCCGCCACGCCGCGCTCGGGCAGCTCGCTCTGGTCGCCGGCGACCAGGGCTTCCCAGGTCTGGCGGTAGCCCACGCAGCGCATCGAGGGCATGTCGGCGTCAAGGTCACCACGCGCTTCGAGCTTGATCACTTCTTCGACCAGGCCTTGCTCCAGCATTTGGTGAAAGCGCGTCTCGATGCGCTGGTGCAGCCAGGCGCGGTCGCTCGGTTCGAGCGAGATCAGCGGCGGTGTGGCCTGCTGCGGCTTTTCGCTATGGAACGAAGACATCGGCTGGCCGCTCACGCGATAAACCTCCAGCGCACGCTGGATGCGCTGGTGGTCAGCCGGCTTCAGCCGCTCGGCGGTGATGGGGTCGACACGCTGCAGCTCGCGGTAGAGCGCGGGCAGGCCGTCGCGTTCGAGCTGCTCGGTGAGTGCGGCACGCACGGCGCGGTCAGCGGCGGGCATGGCGTCGAGCCCTTCGAACAGCGCCTTGAAATACAGCATGGTGCCGCCCACCAGCAGCGGCACATGGCCGCGGGCGTTGATCTCGCCGATGAGGCGCTGCGCATCGAGCACAAAGCGTGCGGCCGAGTAGGCCTCGCTGGGCTCGATGATGTCGATCAAATGGTGAGGCACCAGCGCGCGCTCGGCCAGGCTTGGCTTGGCGGTGCCGATGTCCATGCCGCGGTACACCAGGGCCGAGTCGACGCTGATGATCTCGACCGGTGTGGTGGCGGCCAGCGCCACGGCGATGGCGAGCGCTGCCGCCGTTTTTCCAGAGGCAGTGGGGCCGGCAAGGCAGAGGTAGTTGAAGGCAGTTGAGGTCATGCAGGTTGTGGGGTGGAAGTGCCGTGCGGGCCGCTTGGCGCTGGACCCGCGTGCAGCCCGACGGCGAAGGCCGAGAGTGTCATGCCAAAACCCGCGAGTGATGCAGCCGTGCCTGCTTTTTCAGGGAATGGGCGCTGGCGCCAGAATCGCCATGGTGAGGCGTGACACGCAGGTGAGCTGCCCTTTGTCGTTGCTCACCTCGATCTGCCACACGTGGGTGGTGCGGCCGATGTGGATGGGGCGCGCGATGCCGGTCACCCAACCCTCGCTCACGCTGCGCAGGTGGTTGGCGTTGATGTCGAGCCCCACGGCCCGGTGCCCGGCGGGCGATGAAAACGCCGCACCGCAAGAGCCCAGTGTTTCGGCCAGCACCACCGAAATGCCGCCGTGCAAGATGCCGGCCGGCTGCAGCGTGCGTGAATCGACCGGCGCGCGGGCGCAGATGAAGTTGTCGCCGACTTCCAAAAATTCGATGCCCAGGTGGGCCACGGTGGTGTTGACGTGGATGGCCGCGAGTTGCTCGACGGAGACGGGTTGTTTCCAGATGCTGGTCATGTGTGAAATGAAGTGGTGGAGGGTTGGGTGCTGGCCCTGCTGCGCAGCTTGCCACGAGTGGGGTTCAGGAAGCGGTTGCTAGGATGTTTGACCTTTCAAGCCCGTGCAGGAGCACCCCATGACCAGAACCCGGCGTTGTATCGCCACTTTCGTTGCCGCGTGCATCGGCTTGGGCGGCTTGGGCGGCTTGGCTCAAACGGCGCAAGCGGGTGGTTTGATCAGCGCCGAACAAGTGGCCACCAGCGAAGGGTGGCGCAGCGCCGCCGAGCCGCGTGCCCAGCTGCTGGCCACATTGCAGCGCCCCGATGTGGCGGCTGTGCTGGTGGCGCGTGGTGTGAGCGTCGACCAGGCACGCCTGCGTGTGGGCGCGCTCACCGATGCCGAAGCCGCGCAGCTGGCCGCCGAGATTGACAAGGCGCCGGCCGGTGCCAGCGAGCTGATCGGCACGCTGATCCTCGTGTTCGTGCTGCTGATCTTCACCGACATCTTCGGCTACACGCGCATCTTCCCGTTCATCAAATCCAACCGGTGAGCGCTTTGGTGCGGCGGGCCCTGCTGGCGCTGTGGTTGGCGTGCGTGTCGGGTTGCGCTGTTCAAACAGCGGCGCTGCAAGCCACGCCACCGACCGGGCTGCCGCGCAGTGTGGAGCTGAGCACCACCCCCTTCTTTGCGCAGACCGAGTACCAATGCGGCCCGGCCGCGCTGGCCACCGCCTTGGGCGCGGTGGGGGTGAGCGCCTCGCCGCTCGCGCTGGGTGAGCAGGTGTTCCTGCCCGCGCGTGGCGGCAGCCTGCAGGCCGAGATGCTGGCCGGCGCGCGCCGGCAGGGCGTGGTTGCGACGGTCATCCCCGGCCAGCTCGAAGCTGTGTTGCGCGAGCTGGCCGCAGGCCATGTGGTGGTGGTGTTGCAAAACCTCGGCCTCAGTTTTGCGCCGCGTTGGCATTACGCGGTGGTCGTGGGCTACGACCTCGACACCGGCGAGGCGCTGCTGCGCTCAGGCACGACGCGGCGCGAGACGATGCCGCTGCGCACCTTCGAGCACACCTGGGCGCGCTCGGGCTTCTGGGCCTTTGTGGCCTTGCCACCGGGCAGCTGGCCGGTGACGGCACGAGCCGACGCGGTGGTCGAAGCGGCGATTGGTTTTGAGCGCAGCGCCACCCCGGCGCAGGCTTTGCGAAGCTATGAAAGCGCCAGCCAACGTTGGCCCGACCGCCTGCCACTGGCCATCGGTCTTGGCAACGCTGCCCATGCGGGTGGTGACAAGCACCGCGCGGCCGAGGTGTTTCGTGCGGCCGCCCTGCAACACCACAGCGGGGCCGCCTGGGTCAACCTGGCGACGGTGCTGCTGGAGCTGGGCGAGCGAGACGCCGCCATCGCAGCGGCGCAGCGTGCGCTGAACGATGAAAGCTGGGGTGCGCGGGCGCGTGAGCTGCTGGCTCAGGCGACCAGGCGGCCGTAGCGGTCAAGCGCCACCAGCTCCACGTATTTGGAGCCCTGCGTGCTGCCCGGCGCAAATTGCACCGTGTAGCCGCCCAGGTCAGTGCGCAGTGTGCTCAGGGCGTCTTTCATGCTGCGCTTGCTGACGCTGGCCACGCTCATGGCCTTGCGTGCCGCTTCCACGGCGATGCGCCCGCTGATGTAACCCTCCAGCGTGGTGACGCTCATCTTGGCGCCGGTGTTCAGCGCCGCCAGGTCGCTCTGGCAGCGGCTGACCACCGGCAAGCCCATCGACGAAGGGCGCGGCACCACCACGCTCAAGATGGCGCTCTGCTTCTTGGCCGCCAGGGTGTCGATCAGGTCTTGGCCGGCCATCGACGAGGCGTAGAACATGCCGCGGTACTTGGCGGCGTGCATCTGGTCGATGATGGCCGCAACAGGTGCGGCGCTGGCCACGAAGAGCACGCAGTCGAGGTTGGCCGCGCTCAGCTTGTCGGCCGCGCTCTGGAACGATGCGGGCGTCTGCTCGATCGCAATCGCTTCCTTGGGCGAGATGCCTGCGGCAGCCAGCGCGCCGGTCATCGCGGCGAGGTTGGGCGAGGTGGTTTCTTGCTGGTAGACCAGGCCCACGCGCAGCAGCGCGCGCTCCCGGGCGTAGGCCACCATGCGCTTGAATTCGAGGTCGTACCCGGCGCGCACGTGGTAGGCCGAGCTCAGCTTGTCGCTGCGAATGCCCATGGTGCCGCTGGCGGTGCCCAAGAGCGGCATCTGGCTCAGGTCGATGGCGCTCATCGCCGCTTCGGCGCCCGCGCCACTGGTGAGGCCGATCAGCGCGGAGACGTTCGAGCTCAGCAGCGCGCCCACGTTTTGTGCACAACGCTCGGTTGAGCCGGCGTCGTCGAGGGTGATCAGCTCGAAGCGGGTGCCGCCGGTCTTGGAGGCGGCCTCGAAGGCGGCCACGATGCCCGCGCGAATGTCTCGCCCGTAGTCGGCATCGGCGCCCGTCATGGCCGCCGATTGGCCAAACTTGATGACGCTGGGTTGGGCCATTACCAGACCCGGGAAGCCGGTTGCAACGCCGCCGACCAGACCGCTCAACACCAGATTTCTGCGCTTCATGACACGTTCCTCAGCAACTTGGACAGGGGTGCATTAGCGGCCGAATCGAGGTGTTGCGGCGTGTCTGTTTGTTGCGGCGCTCAAAACCGGGTTTGCGGCGCAACCCCCTATTTGCGGGGGAATTTCACACTTTTGGCTGCGGGTTTTCCCAAGCGGGTCAGTTACGTGCGGATGCAAGGTGTGCTGAAGGCCGGCCAGTTGATGGGATCAACCGTTGGGTGAGAGATTTTTTGACGGCAGTCTCAGCCAGTAAATTGAACCCCCAAGCTCGTTGGGGGAAGGCCTTCGCCGGCGCTCGCCGCAGGGTCAGGGCGTTGCGGCTGCCGGCTCGGCGAAGCGTTCGTCGCCGCGCAGGTAACGCCACTGCCCCGCCGGCAGGTCGCCCAGCATCACCAGGCCGACGCGCACGCGCTTTAGGCCCAGCACCGTGAGGCCGACCTGTTCGCACATGCGGCGAATCTGCCGCTTTTTGCCTTCGCGCAGCACGAAGCGCAGCTGGTCGTCATTGACCCACTCCACCCGGGCCGGGCGCAGCACTTCGCCGTCGAGCTCCAGGCCATGGTTGAGCAGCGCCAGTTTGTCATCGGGCAGGGCCTGGCCGTCGAGCGTGTTGACGCGCACCAGGTACTCTTTTTCGACCTCGCTGTCTTCGCCGATCAGTTGTTTGGCGATGCGGCCGTCTTGGGTGAGCACGAGCAGGCCGACCGAGTCGATGTCGAGCCGGCCGGCGGGGGCCAGGCCGCGCATGTGGCTGTGCAAAAAGCGAAAGCCCGAGCGGTCTTCGCGCCACTGGTTCTGCGGCGTCACCAGCACCGAGGCGGGCTCGTAACCGTCTTCGGCTTGCCCGCTCACATAACCCACCGGCTTGTTGATGAGGATGGTGACCTTCAGCGCCTGCGCATCGCGCGCCTTGGCTTCGATGCTGATGAGCTGGCCTGGCATCACCCGCGAGCCGAGCTCGGTGATGACCTTGCCGTCGACACGCACCCAGCCTTTGGGGATCCACTCATCGGCTTCGCGGCGCGAGGCGATGCCCAGCTCGCTCATGCGCTTGGACAGGCGCATGCTGCCGGGTTGTTCGGCGTGCTGGGGGAAGTCGTCGTCATCGTCGTCACGCTGGGGGCGCACGGGTGCGTTGCGGCGACCGCCGAAGGCCTGGTTCGGCCCGGCGCCGAAAGCAGTGTTGGGGCCGGATCGCGTGGCGTGAGGCTGCGGGCGTTGCTGCGCGCCGCGAGGGTCGCGAGGGTCACGAAAGTCACGAGCGTCACGCTGGGGAGCGGCACCGCGCCCGTCGTCACGCGGGCCGTTGTACGGCGCGGTGGCCGGGCCGCGCGGGTCGATGCGCCCTTCTCGCCGTGGGTCATGTCGCCGCGGCTCATCGCGCCGCGGGTCGTCTCGCCTCGGGCGCTGCTGCGCAGCGAACGGCTCGGCGCTCGTGCGGCGGCGTGGGTCCGGGGCCGGGCCGCGGTCATCGCGGCGTGGCGGCCGCGGCGCGCTGGCTTCGTCGCGACGGGCAAAGCCGGCCGGCGGTTTGTCGCCAAAGCGCTGGCGCAGTTGCTCTTGGTAGCGCGCTTCGCGCTCGGTGCGCAGGGTCTGGGCTTCGGCCAGGGTCGGGCGCTTTTTCACGCCCGAGCCGGCGCCACGAACGGGGGCGCGGTCGGCTTTGGCAGGGCCGGCGGGTTTCTTCAATTTCAGCGTGGCCATGGGGTCGTCTCGGTTGCGCTCAGGATTAACCGCGCAATTGGAACACGCACCCCGAAACAACTCAGCCGCGCGGGTGGTGTTGGGCGTGCAGCGACTTCAGCCGCTCGCGTGCCACGTGGGTG
>JBBRFR010000257.1:0-5936 GCA_038241485.1 Burkholderiales bacterium | reverse complement strand
TTCGAATGGCGCGAGCCGGGTTGCTCGATGTGCCTGGCCATGAATGCCGATCGGCTGGAGCCGGGCGAGCGTTGCGCCTCCACCTCCAATCGCAACTTCGAAGGCCGGCAAGGCGCAGGTGGCCGCACCCACCTGGTGAGCCCGGCGATGGCAGCTGCCGCGGCCATCGAAGGCCACTTCGTTGACGTTCGTCGAATCTCCTGAGGCCACCCCACCATGCAAGCATTTCGCATCCACAAGGGGCTGGTCGCACCGCTCGACCGAGAGAACGTCGACACCGACGCCATCATTCCCAAGCAGTTTTTGAAGTCGATCAAGAAGTCGGGCTTCGGCCCCAACCTGTTCGACGAGTGGCGTTACCTCGACCACGGCGAGCCGGGGCAAGACCCGGCCACGCGCCACTCTAACCCCGACTTTGTGCTGAACCAGCCGCGCTACAAGGGCGCTTCGGTGCTGCTCACGCGCAAGAACTTCGGTTGCGGCTCCTCGCGCGAGCACGCACCCTGGGCGCTCGACCAGTACGGCTTTCGCGCCATCATTGCGCCGAGTTACGCCGACATCTTCTTCAACAACAGCTTCAAGAATGGGTTGCTGCCCCTGGTGTTGCCCGAGTCGGCGATCAACCAGTTGTTCGATGAGGTGAATGCTTTCGTCGGATACCAACTGACGGTCGATCTGGAGCGGCAGGTGGTGGTCAAGCCCGACGGCGCCGAGTTGCCGTTCGAGGTGGAGTCGTTCCGCAAGTACTGCCTGCTGAACGGCTTCGACGACATTGGATTGACGCTGCGTCACGCCGACAAAATCCGCGCCTACGAAGCCGAGCGGCTGCTGACCAAGCCCTGGCTCGCGCACACGATTTGAAGTGAAGGACTGACCCTTGAAGATCGCAATCCTGCCGGGCGACGGCATTGGCACCGAGATCATGGCCGAGGCACTCAAGGTGCTGGCCTGCCTCGATCTGACGTTCGAACTTGAAGAGGCCAAGGTGGGCGGCGCCGCCTATGAAGCCCACGGCCACCCGCTGCCTGATGCCACGCTGAACCTGGCGAAGTCGGCCGATGCCGTGCTGTTCGGCGCCGTGGGCGATTGGAAGTACGACAAGCTCGACCGGCCCTTGCGCCCCGAGCAAGCCATTCTGGGCCTGCGTAAGAACCTGGAGCTGTTTGCCAACTTCCGCCCGGCCATTTGCTATGAAGAGCTGACACACGCGTCCACGCTCAAGCCCGAAATCGTGGCGGGGCTCGACATCCTGATCATTCGCGAGCTCACCGGCGACATCTACTTTGGCCAGCCGCGTGGTCGGCGCCAGTCGCCCGATGGTGCTTTCAAAGGCGCCGATGAAGCCTTCGACACCATGCGCTACTCGCGCCCCGAGATCGAGCGCATCGCGCATGTCGCCTTTCAAGCGGCCCGCAAGCGCAGCAAGAAAGTGCTGAGCGTCGACAAGGCCAATGTGCTGGAGACCTTTCAGTTCTGGCGCGACGTCGTCACCGAAGTGCATGCGCAATACGCCGACGTGGAGCTGGAGCACATGTACGTCGACAATGCGGCAATGCAACTCGTGAAGCAGCCCAAGCGGCTCGATGTGATCGTCACCGGCAACATGTTCGGTGACATCCTGAGCGATGAAGCCGCCATGCTCACCGGCTCGATCGGCATGTTGCCTTCGGCCTCGCTCAACGCTAAAAACCAAGGCCTGTACGAACCGAGCCACGGCTCGGCGCCCGACATTGCGGGCAAGGGCATCGCCAACCCGTTGGCGACGATTCTGTCGGCCGCGATGATGCTGCGCTTCAGCCTGAACCAAGAGGCTGCGGCGCTGCGCATTGAGACTGCCGTCAAGGGTGTGCTGGCAAAAGGCCTGCGCACCACCGATATTTACAGTGCCGGCACCACCAAGGTCGGCACAAAGGAGATGGGCGACGCTGTGGTCGCTTGTCTGAAAGCGCAACGTTGATCCGCTTTCACGACTTCAAACTCAATCACAGACGATAGGAATGAACATGGCAACGAGATTGGTCGGCCTGGTGGGCTGGCGAGGCATGGTGGGTTCGGTGCTGATGGATCGCATGCAACAAGAGAACGACTTTGCGCTGATCGAGCCGGTGTTTTTCAGCACCAGCAACATCGGTGGCAAGGCGCCGGCGCCTGCGAAGAACGAAGCCACGCTGCAAGACGGCTTCAACATCGATGCATTGAGGCGCTGCGACATCATCATCAGCACCCAGGGGGGCGACTACACCACCGAGGTGTTCCCCAAGCTGCGCGCCGCGGGCTGGAAAGGCCACTGGATCGACGCTGCCTCGACGCTGCGCATGAAGGGCGATGCGGTCATCATCCTCGATCCGGTCAACATGCCGGTGATCAAGAAGGCGCTCGCCGCCGGGGGCAACAACTGGATCGGTGGCAATTGCACCGTGAGTTGCATGCTGATGGGCGTGGGCGCGCTTTACAAGGCCGGCCTCGTCGAGTGGATGAGCACGCAGACCTATCAGGCCGCGTCGGGTGGTGGGGCGCAGCACATGCGCGAGCTGCTCACGCAATACGGCACGCTCAACGCCGAGGTGAAGTCTCTGTTGGACGACCCCAAGAGCGCCATTCTTGAAATCGATCGCAAGGTGGCCGCAAAGCAGCGCTCACTCAGCGAAGCGGAGACCGCGAATTTCGGTGTGCCCTTGGGTGGCAGCCTGATTCCCTGGATCGACAAGGACATGGGCAACGGCGTGACCAAGGAAGAGTGGAAGGGCGGCGCCGAAACCAACAAGATCATGGGTCAAGGCGAAGGTTTTGGTACGCCTGCCGTCCCGGTCGACGGCTTCTGCGTGCGTGTGGGTGCCATGCGCTGCCACAGCCAGGCGCTGACTTTCAAGCTGAAGAAGAGCGTGCCGCTGGCTGACATCGAATCGATGATCGCCAATGACAACGCCTGGGTGAAGTTCGTGTGCAACACCCGCGAGGACACGATCCGCGATCTGACGCCTGTGGCGGTGACCGGCACCATGACCATCCCCGTCGGCCGCGTGCGCAAGATGGCCATGGGCCCCGAGTACCTGGGCGCCTTTACCATCGGTGACCAGTTGTTGTGGGGAGCGGCGGAGCCCCTGCGCCGCATGCTGCGCATCCTGCTAGACGCCTGAGTCGTTATGCCGAGCTGGCCCCTGGTTGACGTTGCTGAGCCACAACAGGGGCCGTCTCCTGAACCCGCGAATGCCATTTGCGAGCGAATGTCAGGCAAAGCATGAGCTTGTCTTTGTATCTCGTTGATGTTATTGTGATTTCTACTGTTACGCCCAGGAAACCCCGTGGTTAGCGTCAACAACAACTCCGAAAGCAGTGGGGCTCGCTCGCTTCCACCCCCGTCCTATTGGGAGACGCCTTGAAAAGAAACTCGCTGTACACCACAGGGCGATTCGCTCTGACCGGAGCGGCTATCGCCGCCTGCCTCATGGCCTCGAATGCCTGGGCCTTGGGCTTGGGCCGCTTGCAGGTTCAGTCAGCGCTGGGCGAAATCCTGCGCGCTGAGATTGATGTCACCAGCATCACGCCCGAGGAAGCTTCCAACTTAAATATCCGCATTGCGCCTCCCGAGTCGTATCGAGCCGCGGGTGTCGACTACAACGCGGTGCTGCCGGGTACCGTGGTGGTGTTGCAGCGTCGGCCGGATGGGCGCTCCTTCCTCAGTGTCACCAGTGACCGCGCAGTTCAAGAGCCGTTCATTGACGTGATCCTTGAAGTCACCTGGTCCACGGGTCGGTTGGTTCGGGAGTACACGTTGCTGCTGGATCCGCCGGTGACGCGCACCGCCGCGTCCCCCGTGCCGGCTGCGCCCGCTGCCACAACATCCCCGCTGATCTCGCCCGCGCCCGCGGAACCGCTTGCCGTCGCACCGCGTGCCGCCGAGCGCAAACCGGGGGCACCCAGGGCGCCAGTCGCCGGTGCTGATGGGCCTACAGCTGAACCTCGCAAGCCGAGCGGGAGGGCTGCCGCCGCAACGCCGGCCCAGCCGATTGGTGACGAGTACACGGTTCGCCCCGGTGATTCGCTGTCGCGGATTGCCAACCGCGCGCAGCGGCAAGGTGTTTCGCTCGATCAGATGTTGGCGTCTCTCTACCAAGCCAACCCCGAAGCCTTCATCAACAGCAACGTCAACCGACTCAAGTCGGGTGTGGTGCTCGCCGTGCCTTCGGCCGAAACGGCCAAGGCCATCACGCCGGCTGATGCCCGCCAGATGATTCAAGCGCAGAGCGCCGACTTTGGCACCTACCGCCAGCGGCTCGCCGCAGCGGTGCCGGCGGCCAAGACCGACGGCACCACGCGGCAGGCCGGTGGCAAGGTGCAATCGTCGGTGGACGACCGTAAGGCGACTGCCGCTCCCGCCCCCGACAAGCTCACGCTGAGCAAGGGCACGGCGGCCAAGGCCTCTGCGCCCGAGGAGCGTTTGTCAAAGGAGCGTGAGAAGAAGGACGCCACGGCCCGCGTGGCCGAGCTGTCCAAGAACGTTGATGAGCTGAAGAAGCTCTCGGGTGCCTCAGGCACGACATCGGGCAGGGCCGGTCCGGCTGCACCGGCAGCACCTCTGGCTCCGCCGGCGATCGTTCCGCCGGTGGCGGTGGCGGCGCCCACGCCGCCGGTGGTGGCCGCCACGCCGGCCCCCGCGCCTGTGCCGCCGGCTCCTGCACCCGCGCCAGCGCCTTTGGTGGTGATCGATCCGGCACCGGCTGTCGTGGCTGCGGCTTCTGTGCCGGACGCGGCGATGGCGGCAGCTTCGGCGGCGGCCAGCGCCGCGCTTGAGCCGGCCAGCGCACCGGTTGTGGCTGTGGCGCCGTCGCGGCCCATGGCGGCTTCTGCCCCTTCGGCAGCACCTGCCGTTGAGACCCCGGGCCCGTTTGCCTCGTTGTTGGAAGACAACCCCTTGGTTTTGGCCGCAGGGGCTGCGCTCATTGCGTTGCTGGCGGGCTTCGGCATCTACCGCTTCACCAAGCGTGCCAAGAAAGACAGCGGCGAAACATCCTTCCTCGAAAGCCGGTTGCAACCAGACTCGTTCTTCGGTGCCAGCGGTGGTCAGCGTATCGACACGCGTGACGCGGGCGGTGCTTCTTCGTCCATGAGCTACTCGCTGAGCCAGCTCGACGCCATCGGTGACGTCGACCCCGTGGCCGAAGCCGATGTGTACCTGGCCTATGGTCGTGACCTGCAGGCTGAAGAAATTCTCAAAGAAGCAATGCGTGCGAGCCCGGAACGCCTGGCCATTCGCACCAAGTTGCTTGAGGTCTATGCCAAGCGGCGCGACACCAAGGGCTTCGAGTTGCTAGCCACGCAGTTGTTCGGCTTAACTGGTGGCCAAGGTGAAGACTGGGCCAAGGCGCAAGAGATTGGTCTGCAGATCGATCCAGACAACCAACTCTATCAACCGGGTGGCAAGCCTGCCGGCAGCGAGGGCGGCGGTCGCCCGGCGGCCGAGCTGCTGGGTGCCAGCACAATGCCGCAGTCGGTGCTGCCGTCGCCGTCAGAGTTTGGTTCGAGTGGCAACGCGGGCAGTGGTTTTGACACCACTTCGGGCGACGCCATCGACCTCGATCTGGACCTGGCCTTGCCCGATTCGGCGCCGCCTCCTCCCGCCCCTTCGCGGGCCAATGAGCGGACTCAGCCAATGGCCGCAGCAACCGCGCCGTCTCTCGACAGCATGAGCTTTAACCTGCCGCCAGTCGCTGCACCTGCCGTGTCGGCTCCGACTTCGGGCCCCATGGACTTTGATCTGGGAAGCATCTCGCTTGACCTTGGCAGCGACACCACGGTGGCGCAACCCAAGGTGACGCAAGGCGCACCGGTTTCGAGCGACTTCGGTGCCATCGACCTGGGCGATGTCAGCGACGACGGCTCGGACCCGATTGCCCGCAAGCTCGAGCTGGCCGAAGAGTTCCGTCAGATCGGTGACA
>JBBRFR010000256.1:0-5940 GCA_038241485.1 Burkholderiales bacterium | reverse complement strand
GGGCCCCAACGGCGCGGGCAAGACGACCACGCTGCGCATGGTGGCTGCCCTGCTGCCGCCCGACGGCGGGCACATCCGCGTGGACGGCATCGACGTGGCCACGCAACCGCAGGCAGCCTTGGCGCGCATGGGCGTGCTGAGCGACGCGCGTGGCCTGTACCCGCGGCTCACCGCGCGCGAAAACATCGTCTACTACGGCGCCTTGCAAGGCATGGCGCGCGAGGCGGCTGGCGAGCGCGCCGAGAGCCTTGCGCGCATGCTCGACATGACGGCCTTGCTCGATCGCCGCACCGAAGGTTTCAGCCAGGGCGAGCGCATGAAAACCGCGCTGGCCCGTGCGCTGGTGCATGACCCGGCCAACATCGTGCTCGATGAACCCACCAACGGCCTGGACGTGCTGGCCACACGCGCGTTGCGCGACACGCTGCGCTTTTTGCGCACCCCCGAGGGCGGGGCCAAGTGCATCGTGTTTTCGACCCACATCATGCAAGAGGTAGAGCGCCTGTGCGACAGCGTGGTGGTGGTCTCGCACGGCCGCACCGTGGCCACCGGCAGCGTGGCCCAGCTGTTGCAGCAGACCGGGCAGAGCGACTTTGAGCAGGCCTTCGTCATGCTCGCCTTTCCCGAGCAGGTGCTGGCATGACGGCGGTGAGTGTGGCCTTTGCGGTGTTGCGCAAGGAGCTGGTCGACGCACTGCGCGACCGGCGCACGCTGATGATGGTGTTGCTCTCGGCCGTGCTGCTCGGGCCGATGGTGTTGATTGCGCTCTCAGGCCTGTTGGCCTCGTTCGAAGCGCAGGCCGAGCGGCGTGAGGTGGTGGTGGCCGGCATCGAACACGCGCCGGGCTTGAAGAACTTTCTGGAGCGCCAGAGTTACCGCGTCAAGCCTGCACCGGCCGATTACGAAACGCAGTTGCGCCGATCGAAGCTGGCCGATGCGGTGCTGCTCTTGCCCGAGCGTTTCGAGGCGCTGCTGCTGGCGGGCGAGCAGCCCATCGTCGAGGTGATCTCCGACAGCGGTAATCGCCAATCGCAAGCCAGTGCGAACCGCGCCGCGCAGTTGGTGAACGCTTATGGCCGCGAGCGTGGCCAGCTGAGCCTGTTGATGCGTGGTGTGTCGCCCGAGCTGCTGCAGCCGCTGCTGGTGCAAGAGCGTGACCTTGCCAGCACGCAGACCCGTGCCGCGCAGCTCACCGGCATGTTGCCCTTCTTCGTGTTGATGGCGGTGCTGTATGGCGCGCTCAACGCGGCGCTCGACACCACGGCGGGTGAGCGTGAGCGCGCTTCACTGGAGCCGCTGTTGATGACGCCGGCCGCGCGCGCCGCGCTGGTGCTGGGCAAGTGGGGCGCGGTGGCGTCGCTTGCGATGTTGATTGCGGTGCTCAGTTGCCTGAGCTTCTTGCCGGCGCAGTGGCTGCTGCGCAGCGACACGCTGCAGGCCCTGTTTCAGTTTGGCCTGCACGAGGCGCTGCTGTTCCTCGCGGTGCTGTTGCCGTTTGCCGCGGCCTTGTCGGCGGTGCTGATGGCGGTGGCCATTCGCTGCAAGAGCTTCAAAGAGGCGCAGGCCAGCAGCACGCTGGTGGTGCTGGGCGTGTCGCTGCTGCCGCTCGTGACCACCTTCAACCAGAGCGGTGAAGCGCCGTGGCACCTGTGGGTGCCGGCGCTCGCCCAGTACACGCTGATGATGCGTGTGCTCAAGGGCGAGGGTTTCGGGCTTGAACAGATGGCGGTGCCGCTGCTGGTGTGCGTGCTGCTGACGGCGGTGTGTGTGGCCTTTGTGGCGAAACGCCTGCGCAGTGCGGCGGTGCGTTGAGGGTGCGCGGGGCAGGGCTCAGGGCCTGAGAGGTTTTTTGATTTCCGTTCGCCCTTCGATACCTCAGGGCGAACGGGGGCAAACCAAAAACTCTTACCCTCTCAGGCTCTCAGAGCCCCGCCTTCTTCTTGTCCATCCAGCCCAGCGTCTTGGCATGCAGGCTTTGGATGTAGAGCCGGTCGTCGGTTTCGGTGACGGAGGTGGTGTCGGGGTAGGCGCCGCTCGGGTCTTGCAGATCGACCAGCACCTTGCCCGACTCGTCGAAGGCAAACACATGGCCGTAAGCCGGTGGCACCGGCCACAGCGCCTTGGGCAGGCGCATCGACATCGAACGCAGCCAGGGTTTGCCGGCTGTGTTGTCGATGAAGGCGCCGCGCGTCTTGACCAGGCCGACCCAGATCTTGCCGCCCTGGCCACGCATCAGGTTGTCGGGGTAGCCGGGCAGGTTGTTGAGCAGCACGCTGGCGGTGGCCACCGGCTGCTTGGCGCTCACGTCGGTGGCGGTCACGGCCACCTTCCAGATGCGGTAGTTGCCGGTCTCGGCGACGAACACATGCTGTTCGCTGTCGCTCAGCGCCAGGCCGTTGGGGAAACTCAGGTCGGCGAGCACCACGCGGGTGATCTTTGTGGCGGGGTCGTATTCGAGCAGGCGGCCGGTGGCCTGGTGTTCAACGATGTCGAGCACGCTCGCGTGGAAGGTGCCGCCCGAGTCTTTGGCGCCGAAGCGCTGGGAGGCGTCGGTGAAATAGATCTTGCCGCTCTTGGCCACCACCACGCCGTCGGCATAGCGGATCGGGCTGTTGGCGCCCTTGTCGTTGACGCTGTCGGTCAGCAGCTCGAGCTTGACGCCGGTGCCGCTGCCGGTGGCACGAAACAGGCCGCCGTGGCGGCCTGCCATCGGGTCGGCGATCACCATGGCGCCGTTGGCGTCAAAGTCAAAACCCAGCGGGCGCCCGCCGGTTTGTACCAGCACCTCGCGCTCCGAGCCGTCGGGGCGCAGGCGCATGATGGCGCCGCTGGCCACGGCGGTGTAGAGCCAGCCGTTGCGCGCGACGATGTGCTCGGGCCCGACATGGCTGCCCAGCGAGATCGACTCGAGCCCGGCCAGTCGCGTATTGGCCGCGTGCGGCCCCACGTAACCGGGTGTGGCGGGGGCGGCCCAGGCCACCGGCTGCACCGGCACCGGCCACAGCAGCAGGTAGGCGGCCAGCACGGCCACGGCGAACAGAAACACGGTCAGAACACGGCGCATCGGGAATCTCCTGCGTTTGATTGCGCTGCGAGTA
The DNA here is from genome assembly GCA_038241485.1 of Burkholderiales bacterium. Taxonomy (GTDB): domain Bacteria; phylum Pseudomonadota; class Gammaproteobacteria; order Burkholderiales; family Burkholderiaceae_C; genus Rhizobacter. Next base: position 2,842 of record JBBRFR010000256.1, on the reverse strand, counting down.
TGCGCATGATGTGGGCATGAATCAGCCCGTTGCTTCCCTGAGTTGGCGTGATTTGACCTGGAGACAGGCGCGTTTGCCCGAGCTGGGCGCCCTGGAGCTGGCCCGCATCTACCGCGCGCGCCAGGAGGTGTTTTCGATCGAGCAGAACTGCGTTTACCTCGACGCCGACGAGGCCGACGAACAGTCGTACCACCTCGCCGCGTGGGCGCCTGGGCAGGCCCTGCCGCTGGCTTATGCGCGCTTGGTCGACCCGGGTGTCAAGTCCGCCGAGCCCTCGATGGGCCGGGTGATCACCACCGCCGCGGCGCGTGGCAGCGGCCTCGGGCGCGAGCTGGTGCGGCGCGTGCTGGCCTTGTCGGAAGAAGTGCACCCTGGGCAGGGCATCCGCATCTCGGCGCAGTCGCGCTTGCGGCGCTTCTACAGCGAGTTCGGCTTTGAGGCCGTGGGCGAGGACTACATGGAAGACGGTATGCCGCACATCGAGATGCTGCGCCTGGGTGGGCGCTGAGGCATTCAGTGTTCGACGCGGGCGAGCGCGCGTTGCACCTCGGTCTGCCAGGGCAGCGCGTGCACCAGCTCGTTGAGCCGCATCGTGGCCTCGAAGCCCGACAGCACCTCGCCTTGCGCGCCGACGAGCTGCAGGTTGGTGACCAGGCCGAAGGGGTCGGCCATGGCGACCACGCCGTCTTGGATCTGCACCCAGTCCCAGGCAACGCCGGCGGCGCCATCACCAGACGGGCCACCCCAGAGGGTCTGCCCGGTGGTGGGGGTTTCGGAGTCACCCGGGTTCAGCACGCGGGTGCCAAGGTGCACAAAATGCAGTCCGGGTGCTTGCACTAGAGGGCAGGTGACAGGGGGCCACGCACAAACGATCCACGTGGGAGTCGTCTGAGGCGGGCGGGTGTGGGGACGCATCATGAGATGACCTTGTTGTTGGTTGACCGATCATGTGATCAAGTGCGGGGCCGGCACAGCTGTAAGAGCTGGCAGCTGTCAGAGATGACAGGTGTAATCGTTGTCAGGGGGCGGGGGGGCTGGGTATCAACGGCGCCGGCGCTGACGCGGGCCTTACGCCTGAAGATCATCTGGTGACGCCGGTCGCGGCATATCGCAGCCACTGCATGGATATAAAACCGAATGGAGAACCAACTCCAGGCTGAGTACTTATCGGTGTTGAAGGTCAGCACGCGAGACGAGTTGCAAGGTGAGCTGGTCGGCTTCGCGCGGCAACTGGGATTCGACACGATTGCTGGAACGGCGGTTGTCGACCATTTGCTGGACGAGCCGGAGTTCATCAGTGTCCATAACGCTCCTGCTGCCTACCGCGAAGCCCTCAAGGACCGCAGTCGTGGCAAGCGAGATCCCGTGAGCCAGCACTGCAAGACCAAGAGCGTGCCCATCATTTGGGATCAGAGCACGTACGTGAACGTGGGCAATGGAGAACTGTGGGAGCACCAAGCCCACTTCGGGTATCGGCATGGGATCTCCTTGGCCCTGCACATGCCCGGAGGTCGGCATTTTTGGCTTGGCGCGAATCGCGACCGACCTTTGTTTGCCTCCTTGCGCGGCTGAACTCACGCGCATGACATCTGCTTTGCAGCTGTTCGCCGTTCACGCGCAAGACGCCGCGATGCGCATACTCCTGCCGGAAGCCCCTGAAGAGAAAGACCTGTGCAGCCTGACGCCGCGAGAGCTGGAATGCCTGCGCTGGACGATGGAGGGCAAAACGGCGTGGGAGCTGGGCCGCATTCTGGGTATCGCTGAGCAGACGGCGGTGCGCCACACCTTCAATGCCTCCAAAAAGCTTGGGTGCGTGAACAAGCATCACGCGGTGGTCAAAGCCATGCGCCTGGGTCTCATTTGGTGAAGAGACCGGTAGCACGCCCCTTCGTGGAGGGCAACTAACAAGAACTTGTGATGGCGCCCGCCGAGCGCATTGCCTACGCTGCATGCGGCCCATTTTTCTGCTGGGCGGCTCTGGCGCGACGCGATGAACCCCCACCTCTCTCATGCCGTTTGTTTGCTGGCCGTTGCGGGCTTGGCCTTCATCTCCCGAGACGGCTGGAGAGGGCAGGAGACCGCTTGCCCCAACCACACGTTGGCAGCCCGGTTGACCGAGGAGCACCGTTTGCTTGGTGCCATCAACACGGCCAACTACCCGACTGCGACGAGTGCCGTTGTCAAAGCCCTCGTGGCTTCGAACGCAGGGGCCTGCCTGGTTTCGGAGAACCCCCGTGGTGGCCTGCAGTCTCGCTGGGCCTCGCTTTATCGCGAGCGAGCCACCGGGCGGTACTACCTGGTGTTGAGTGACGGTTTGGCTGGGCAGGACAAGACGGGCTTTGGCCCGATTTCGGAATGAAGGAACTCGCGGCCAAATCCGGGCGACATGAAAGGAGGTTTGTTACATTCGTTTGAGGTGGCGCCTGAAGGCGTGCCACCGCTAACACTTCGCGATGGTTTGATGGTTTCTGAATAATGTGGTCAAGTGCGAGGTCTGCACTACACCGCATCGCTGTCGGTTGCCGAGTGGCAACCGAAGTTCGGCCGATGCATCACCAAGCCTGCTGCGGGTTCGCGAAGCGAATGGAAAACATGCTTCAGAGTGGTTATTTGTCGGTGCTCGAAGCGAAATCGCGTGATGAGCTTCAGATCGAGCTTGTGCGCTTCACGCAGCAGTTGGGGTTCCAGACGGTCTCTGCGATGGCCGTGATCGACCATTTCTTGGGAGAGGCCGAGTTCATCACTTTGGACAACACGCCTGCGGCCTATCGGGAAACCTTCCTGGATCGGAGCATTAGCAAGCGAGATCCGGTGAGCCAGCATTGCAAAACGAAGAGTGTGC
>JBBRFR010000255.1:0-5958 GCA_038241485.1 Burkholderiales bacterium | reverse complement strand
GCGACACTGGGCGCAACAGGCTGATGAGCGGGTTGAACATGCGGCTCAAAAACTCGAAACGCCCGATCATGAAACCGGCCGGAATGCCGACAGCGGCGGCCAGCCCAAAGCCCACCGCCACACGCTGCAACGAGTACAAGATGTTCCAGCCGATGCCCTGGTCATTGGGCCCCTTGCTGTAGAAAGGGTCGGAGAACACCTTCACCGCTTCGGTGAACGTTGCCGCCGGGGTAGGGAAGGTGGTGCTCTTCATCGTGAGCAGCGCCCATATACCCACCAGCAAAGCGATGCCGACGATGGGCGGCAACACCTTCATCCACAGGCCGGACCAGTCGAAGGGTTGCCTGGGTAGTTTGACTGGTTCGGCCTTGGGCGTGGCCGCCACCTGAGCGGCCCGGGCGGCGGCGCGGGCCTTGTTGGCGGCGTCCATCGGGGAGTGAAAAACTGCACTGACCATGGTGTTCTCCTTGGGGCAAAGGCTGTCAGGCCTTGATGGCAAAACCGTCGGCGTACTTCTTCGGGTCCTTGCCGTCCCAGACCACGCCGTCGATCAACTTGCTGGTGCGCATCACGTCCTTGGGAACGTTGATCTTCAAAGCGCCCGCGGCTTGTTTGTAGAGGTCGATCTGGTTGATCTGCTTGGCGACAGCGAGATAGTCCGGGTGCTCTTTCAGCAAGCCCCAACGTTTGTGCTGCGTGTGGAACCACATGCCATCAGACAGGTACGGGAAGTTGACCGCACCGTCGTTGAAGAACTTCATGTGGTTGGGGTCGTCCCAGGTTTTGCCCATGCCGTTCTGGTAGCGACCGAGGATGCGCTGGTTGATGACGTCGACACTGGTGTTGATGTACGACTTCTCGGCCACCGTCTCGGCCATCTTCATCTTGTTTTGCAGGCTGGCGTCGATCCAGCGGCTGGCCTCGAGCACGGCCATCATCACGGCGCGGCAGGTGTTGGGGTGCTTCTTGACAAAGTCGGCCGTGGTGCCGAGCGTCTTCTCGGGGTGGTCTTTCCAGATGTCTTGCGTGGTGTTGGCGGTGATGCCGATGCCGTCCATGATGGCGCGGTGGTTCCAGGGCTCGCCCACGCAGAAGCCGTCCATGTTGCCTACGCGCATGTTGGCCACCATCTGCGGCGGAGGCACCGTGATCAGCTTGGCGCCCGACAGCGGGTTGATGCCGGCGGCGGCCAGCCAGTAGTGCATCCACATCGCGTGGGTGCCGGTCGGGAAGGTGCCTGCGAAGGTGTATTCACGCTTCTCTTTGGCCATCAGCTTGGCCAGCGAGGGGCCATCGACCGCACCCTTGTCGGCCAGCGCCCTCGACAGCGAGATGGCCTGGCCGTTGTTGTTGAGGCTCATCAGCACGGCCATGTCGTTCTTGGGGCCGCTCACGCCCAGGTGCACGCCGTAAATCAGGCCGTAAAGCACGTGCGCCATGTCGAGCTCGCCGTTGACGAGCTTGTCGCGCACACCGGCCCACGAGGCTTCTTTGGTGGGGATGATCTTCACGCCGTACTTCTTGTCGAAGCCCAGCACCGAGGCCATCACCACCGAGGCGCAGTCGGTGAGGGGGATGAAGCCGATGCGCACTTCTTCTTTCTCGGGTTTGTCGGAGCCCGCGGCATACACGGCCGTGTTCAGCCCGGGCACAAGACCCGCGGCGCTGCCGGCGGCAGCGGCTTTGATCAGGGTTCGGCGGCTCATGAGGTTGGGCTTTCTGGTGGATGGGTTGGTCATGGCTTGTTCTCAGTGCGTGGAATAAGGAAAAGACAAAAACAAAAAGGCGTCCGCACGTTGCCGGGATGAAACCCGAACTCGTGGGGACGCCGTCGTCCCATCAGCGCAGCACCGTCGTTGGCGCCAGCCGATGTCTCCAGAAAATCGCCGTTGATCTTCTGCGTTTAAGTACGCAAGGGGTGTGCCATGGCGGTTTGAGGTGTTTCGGTGTTGCGTTGCACCAATCCAGGGTTAACGCGGAGCTTCATGCACTTCAACCGAGCAGATCGCTCACGTCGATGAGGCGCTGTGCCACATCAACCAGCTTGAGGCCCTTGTCCATGGCCGTCTTGCGCAGGCGCGCGTAGGCGTCTTCTTCACTCAGGCCGTGGCGGCTGATCAGCAGGCCCTTGGCGCGGTCGATCAGCTTGCGGTCTGACAGCTCGGTGCGTGCGTCGGCCAGCTCGCGGCGCAGGCTTTCTTCATGCTGAAAGCGCGCCATGGCCACGTCGAGCACCGGCTTCACCCGGTCGGTGGCGAGGCCCGCCACCACGTAGGCGGTGACCCCGGCGGCAATGGCGGCGCCCACGTGCGTGGTGTCCTCGTCTTCAGTGAACAGCACAATGGGCCGGCGCGCTTCGCGCGTGGCCATCACCACGTGTTCCAGCGTGTCGCGTGCCTGGCTTTCGGCGTCGACGATGATCATGTCGGGCGCGATCTGCGCAATGCGGTCGGGCAAGAATACGTCGACCGGCAACACGGCGACGATGTTGTAGCCGTTCTCCAGCAGGCCGATGCGCAGCAGGCGCGAACGTTCCGCTTCGGTGCCAGCATCGGGGTCGGCGCTGTCGGGCGCAAGATCGGGCGCCACGATCACGATGCGCAAGGCGGGGGGTTGGCTCGGTGGCGGCACTTTCATGGTGCATCAGTCAGCAACATCCACGCCAGAAGCAAAAAAGCCCGCCAAGGGCGGGCTTCGTGACGCCAGCTGGCGTTCAGTGGTCGTTGGCCTGCACGTTCAAGGCCTTGCGCAGCCACCCACCCAGAGGCCGAAGCGAGTCGAACACCGAATCGGGGGCCGTCAAGTCGCGTTCGCTCAACAGGCTGCGTCCTTCCAGCATCTCGATGAATTGCTGAACCTCTTTGCGGCGGATCCCGCTGCAAGCCGAGAGCTGTGCGACTGACATGTGGCGGTGCGACATGTCGGTGAGCATGCGCCGATAAGCCGTGCGGTGAAACGGCGCTGGCAGGTCGGCCCAGGCAACAAGACGGTATTCCTTCATGGAGATTCCCCAACGAGATTCATTGTTGGCATTCACATCAAGGGTGACTGCTCGGAAGTGCACAGTAGTGCGCCGACTTGGTGCTGTGAAGAGGGTTCCGGAGCGGTTTCGGGAAAACACCGATGCGAAGCTGTGAGAAACCACAGTCCGTTTTGTGCGGTGTGTTGCGCTCGGTACACTCGACCCGATGAAAGTTCTGGGTGTGGAGTCATCGTGTGACGAGACCGGCGTGGCGCTGGTCGAAGCCGAGGCAAGTGGCGTGCCGCGTCTGCTGGCGCATGCTCTGCACAGCCAGATCGACATGCACCAGGCCTATGGCGGGGTGGTGCCCGAGCTGGCTTCGCGCGACCACATCCGGCGTGTGCTGCCCTTGGCCAAGCAGGTGCTGAGCGAGGCGTCATGTGGCTTGCAAGACATTGACGTGGTGGCCTACACGCGCGGGCCCGGTTTGGCCGGCGCGCTGTTGGTGGGGGCGGGCGTAGCCTGTGCCCTCGGCGCTGCGCTGGGCAAGCCGGTGATGGGGGTGCACCATCTTGAGGGGCACTTGCTGTCACCGTTTCTCGCGAGCGACTCGCCCGAGTTCCCGTTTGTCGCGCTGTTGGTGTCGGGTGGCCACACGCAGCTGATGCGTGTGGACGACGTGGGCCAGTACGAATTGCTGGGCGAAACGATCGACGACGCAGCCGGCGAGGCCTTCGACAAGTCGGCCAAGATGATGGGCCTGGGTTACCCAGGCGGGCCCGCGCTGGCGCGGCTGGCCGAGTTCGGCGACGCTACCACCTTCGAGCTGCCCCGCCCGCTGCTGCACAGCGGCAACCTCGACTTCTCCTTTGCCGGCTTGAAGACGGCGGTGCGCACTCAACTCCTCAAGCTGGGCAGCAATGTGTGCGAGCAAGACAAGGCGCATCTCGCCGCGTCCACACAACAAGCCATCGTTGAGGTGCTGGTCAAAAAATCTTTGGCCGCTCTGAAAGCCACTGGCTTGAAGCGCCTGGTGGTGGCGGGCGGTGTCGGTGCCAATGCGCGACTGCGCCAAGTGCTCAACGCCGAATGTGCCAAGCGCCAGTGCAGGGTGCATTACCCCGAACTGGCGCTGTGCACTGACAACGGCGCCATGATCGCGCTGGCCGCGGCAATGCGGCTGCAGCGCGGCACTGCCACGGCGGGCCGTGACTATGCATTCGATGTGCGGCCGCGCTGGGATCTCGCGGCCGCCTGAGCCGGCGTCAGTTGATGCTGATCTGCGTGGCGCCGGTGGGCACGCGCTTGGCCAGCGTCAAGGTCAGCACCCCGTTCTCGAACTTCGCCGTTGACGTGGCTTGATCCACCTCGGCTGGCAGGCTCACGGTGCGCGCGTAGTGCACGGCGCTGCGCTCGCGGTAGATCACGCGTTCGCCTTCCTTGGCTTCGTTCGTAGCAGCGGCGCTGGCTTCGAGGCTCACGCGGCGGCCTTGCACGGTCACCTTCAGCTGATCCTTGCTGAGGCCGGGCAGGTCGAACGACAGCGTGTAGGCGGTGTCGCTCTCGGTCACGTCGAGCGCAGGCACACGCGGCTCGTCGGCCAATGCGCGGTCATTGAACAGGTGATCGATGGCGCGCGACAGCGTGACGGGGGCGGCGCGATGGGTGGCAGTGGGGAATACAAACATGGTGGGCATCTCCGTGGAATTAACCTTGGCCGCTGCACCGTGCAGCAACCCATGCCACCCAAACTAGGAGCGGCATTTTTGTTTTCAAGGGGCTTGAAATGGGGCGCTGGCATGCGCGCAGCCTGGCATCCAGGTCGGCCCAGTGCGCAGTACCTCGGAGTTGCACTCCTGGGGCTATAATCGCGGGCTCTGTGCAGTTGTGCTGCCCAGAGAACCTAAGCACGGCGCGGGAAGGTTTCTCCCGCTACCGCAAGTCGCAACCCCGGAAACCGCAGCGAAGCCTTACGAAAGTCAGTGCCTGCGGCCGGATACCAGGAAACTGATATGTCTGTCGCTGAACTCAAGAAGTCTGAAATCGTCAAGGCCAACGCACGCAGTGCGAACGACACGGGCTCCCCCGAAGTGCAAGTTGCACTGCTGACCGCCCGCATCAACGACCTGACGCCCCACTTCAAGACCCACCTGAAAGACCACCACGGTCGCCGTGGTCTGCTGAAGATGGTCAACACCCGTAAGAGCCTGTTGGCCTACCTGAAGAACACGGATGCCGACCGCTACACCGCACTGATCCAGAAACTGGGTCTGCGCAAGTAAGCGGCGCGCAATAGTGAAGAGCCTGTCTGGACTCAACCAGCACAGGCTCTTTGCATTTGGAGCCAAGCACCCAATGATGACGATGTGTCATTCCAACGCCGTTTCGACAAGAAGCTTCGCTGGAATGGCATCGCGCCAGGATGCTGCAGCTTCGGGTTTCAAGGCGCCGCCCTACAGGCGCTGACACTCAAAGGAGAGACACATGAGCATGTTCAACAAAGTCACCAAGACCTTCCAATGGGGCCAGCACACCGTCAAGCTGGAGACGGGCGAAATCGCTCGCCAAGCCGGTGGTGCCGTGATCGTCGACATCGAAGACACCGTGGTCCTGGCCACTGTGGTCGGTGCCAAGAACCCGAAGCCGGGGCAAGACTTCTTCCCCCTGACCGTCGACTACATCGAGAAGACCTATGCCGCCGGCAAGATCCCCGGCAGCTTCTTCAAGCGCGAAGGCCGCCCGAGCGAGCTGGAAACGCTGACCTCGCGCCTGATCGACCGCCCGCTGCGCCCGCTGTTCCCTGAAGGCTTCTACAACGAAGTGCAAGTGGTGATCCACGTGCTGTCGCTGAACCCTGAAGTCTCGGCCGACATCGCCGCCCTGATCGGCTCCAGCGCTGCGCTGGCCATCTCGGGCATCCCGTTCAACGGCCCCATCGGTGCCGCCCGCGTGGGCTACATCAACGGCCAGTACGTGCTGAACCCCGGCAAGACTCA
>JBBRFR010000254.1:0-5963 GCA_038241485.1 Burkholderiales bacterium | reverse complement strand
CTTGGCGCGCAGGCTCAGGCCGCGCCAGGCGATGCGCCCGGCGCGTGTCATCTCGCGCGCTACACGTTCCACCAACCCTTCGTGTGCATCACGCCGGGTGCGGTTGCGTTGCAAGATTTCGGCGAGGTGGGTGACACCGGCATCGGTGACGCGCAGCGTCTCGTGCCCGCTGAGCTGCTGCACCCGCGCCAGCAGGCCGGCGGCCAGCAGCTCCACCTCGATCAGGTCTTGGCACGGCCAACCGGCCGAGCGCCAGATTTCACGCAGGCGGCGGCTGTGGGCGGCGGTCAGGGTGGCCATGGTCAGCTGCTCATTGCTTTGAGGAGCAAGCGGCCTTTGGCTTCGGTTTCAGCCAGCTCTTGGGCGGGCAGCGAATCGGCCACCACCGCGCCGCCCAGTTGCACCATCACCCGCCCGCCGTGGACGATGGCGGTGCGAATCACCACCGACAAATCCATGTCGCCGCCCGCATCGAAGTACCCAATCGCCCCCGCATACGGCCCGCGCCGCACCGGCTCGAGCGATTCGATGATCTCCATCGCGCGCACCTTGGGCGCGCCCGTCATCGAACCCGGTGGCCAGCAGGCGCGCAGCAGGTCGGCCGTGCTCGCGTCGGCCCGCAAACGCGCGCGGACCGTCGACACCAGTTGCCACACGCTGGGGTGGGCCTCGGCCTCGAACAATGCATCGACACGCACGCTGCCCACCTGCGCCACACGGCCCAGGTCGTTGCGCATCAGGTCGACGATCATCAGGTTTTCGGCGCGGTCCTTCACGCTGCGCTGCAAGGCCTCGCGTTGTTGGGCATCACGCTGCGGGTCGGCATCACGCGGCAGCGTGCCCTTGATCGGGCGCGCGGTCACGCCACCCGCTTCGAGCTTCAGAAAGCGCTCAGGCGACACGCTCGCGATGGCAAAACCGTGGCCCGGGATGTAGGCGGAAAACGGCGCCGGGTTGTGCGCCGTCAGCGCGCGGTAAAGCGCAAACGCATCGCCCTCAAAAGCGCCCTCAAGCCGGTGCGACAGATTGGCCTGGAAGATGTCGCCGGCGGCGATGTAGTCAAGCACCTGCTGCACCTGGGCGAGGTAGGTGGCGGCAGGCGTGCGCGACACCATCGCGCCGGCATGAAAGTGGGTGGCGCCGGGCGATGGCTGCTGCGCGCGGGCCAGCGTGGCCGCCCACACCGGCGCACGCTCGCCCGCATCGGCCAGGGTGCAGAAGTACCACTGCGCTTGGGCGTGGTCAAACGCGAGCACGTGGTCGCACAGGTGCAGGCGCATCGTGGGCAAAGGCGGGTCGTCGGCTGCGAGCGTGGGCAACCGTTCGACAAAACGCGCCAGGTCGTAGCCGAGGTAGCCGATCAAGCCCCCCGCAAAAGCGAGGCCCTCGGGGCGTGCGCCGGCCTCGACGGCGATGCGCGACAACACGGCCTGAATCGCCTCAAACGGGTCGGCCCAGGTGTCGGTCACACGGCCAGTGGCGTCGCTCAAGCGGGTGAGCTCACCACAGGTTTCCAGTGTCGCCAACGCCGGCCCGCTCACCCACGACCAACCCGACAAACCGGGCATGGCTTTGCTGCTCTCCAGCAGCACCGTGCCATCGTGCGCACCCAGGCGCGCACAGATATCTTGCGGGCTGCCCACCAGGGGCACGGGTACGATGCTGGGTTCCATTTCGCCACGCAGAAACTAGAGCGCATGAGTGTAGAGCGACAACTTTTCCCAAGTGACACGCAGGCCCCGCTGCTGCGCATGCTGTTGGCGCTGGACGGCTCCACCACCCGCGTGTGCGAAGCGCTGGCGCAGGCCCCTGTGCAGGTGCAGTTGATCCACCAGCAACAAACACAAGACGTGCCTGCGGCCGTGCGCGAGCAACTCGGCGGCAGCGCCTGGCTGGCGCGTGTGACCAGCTTGCACGCCCACGGCCAGGTGCTGATGGACAACCTCTCCTTCACCCGCCTCGACGCCGTGCCCGGCTGGTTTTTGCAGCGCCTGAACGAAGGCACTGCACCGATCGGGCACTTGCTGTCGCACCTCTTCGTGCAACGCGAGCCGATCGCTCGCTCAGCGCAGATCGAGCAACTGCTGTGGCAACACGTGGGCCTGCCCGATGAGCGCGCCAGCCGCTGCTACCGCATCGTCACCGAACAAGGGCCGCTGATGCTGATCTTCGAAGCGTTTCGCGCGGGAATGGTGGCGACCGATTGAACTCAGCTCAGTAAATTGCGCAGAACATCGCCATGTCAATCCCACTCACAGAACGCAGCCGCCAGGCCGTCTGGCACCCGTGCAGCCAGATGAAGCAGCACGAAACCCAGCCGCTGCTGGCCATCGACCGCGCCGAAGGGGTGTGGCTCTACGACACCGAAGGCAGGCGTTACCTCGACGCCATCAGCTCCTGGTGGGTCAACCTGTTTGGCCACGGCCACCCGCACATCAAGGCGGCGCTCAAGCAGCAAATCGACCAACTCTCACACGTGATGCTGGCGGGCTGCACCCATGCGCCGGTGGTGGAGTTGTCTGAACGTTTGAGCGCCCTCACCGGCCTGGGCCATGCGTTTTACGCAAGCGACGGGGCTTCGGCCACCGAGATCGCGCTGAAGATGAGCGCGCATTACTGGCGCAACCTCGGGCGGGCGCAGAAGTCGCGCTTCATCGGCCTGCAGCACGGCTACCACGGTGAAACGGTGGGCGCTTTGTCGGTCACCGACATCGCCTTGTTCCGCGAGGCTTACGGCCCGCTGGTGCGTGTGAGCGCCACGGTGCCCAGCCCCGATGCGCGCGGGGCCGCACCCGGTGTCTCGGCGATTGAACACGCCCGCCACTGCGCGCAGGCCTTGCAGGTTTTTCTTGAAGCGCACCACGCCGAGACGGCCGCGTTGATCGTCGAGCCGCTGGTGCAGTGCGCTGCCGGCATCGCGGTGCACGACCCCGAGTACCTGCGCCTGGCGCGGGCCTTGTGTGACCGCTACGAGGTGCACCTGGTGGCGGACGAAATCGCGGTCGGCTTTGGCCGCACCGGCAGTTTGTTTGCGCACCAGCAGGCCGGCATCCGGCCCGACTTCATTTGTTTGTCCAAGGGGCTGACCGGCGGCACCCTGGCCTTGTCGGCCGTGCTGACCACCGACACGGTCTACGAGGCGTTTTACGACGACCGCACCGCGCGCGGCTTCTTGCATTCGCACTCCTACACCGGCAACCCGCTCGCCTGCCGCGCGGCGCTCGCAACCCTAGAGGTGTTCGACCAAGAAGACTGGATGGCGCGCAACCGTGCCACCGCGGCGCAGCTCACGGCGCTGTGCCAGCCGCTCATCGACCACCCCAAGGTACAAGGCTCACGCCAGCTCGGCATGTTGTGGGCGTTCGACGTGGCCACCGACGACCCGACGTTTGCACGCCGTTATCACGCGGCCGCGTTGAGGCACGGCCTGATGTTGCGCCCGATCGGCAACACGCTGTATTTCATGCCGCCGTATGTGATCGATGAAGCAGAATCCCGCTGGCTCGCCGATGGCACCTTGGCAGCCTTGACTGAGACACTGGCATGAGCAACTACTTCGTCACCGGCACTGACACCGAAGTCGGCAAGACCTTGGTGAGCTGCGCCCTGCTGCTGCACCTGCGCAAGACGCACCAGCGTGTCGTTGGCATGAAGCCGGTCGCCGCAGGCGCCACCCCCGAAGGTGACAACGAAGACGCGATGGCCCTGCGCGCGGCCGGCTCGATGCGCGTGCCACGCGAGCTCGACAACCCGTACTGCCTGCCCCTGCCGATGTCGCCCCACCTGGCCGCACGCGCCGCCGGCCAGCGCATCGAGATCGATGTGCTGGTCGAGCGCTACCGCCAACTGGCTGCACTGGCCGACGCGGTGGTGGTCGAAGGCGCCGGCGGCTTGCACGTGCCGCTCAACGAATCACACACCGGCGCCGACCTCGCACAAGCGCTGCAACTGCCCATCGTGCTGGTCGTCGGCCTGCGCCTGGGCTGCCTGAACCACGCGCTGCTGACGGCCGAGGCCATCCGTGCGCGCGGACTCACCCTGGCGGGCTGGGTCGCCAACCGCGTCGACCCTCACATGCAGGCGCAAGAAGACAACATCGCTTACCTGCGCGAGCACCTGTTGGCCCCGCAGTGGGCCGACGTTGTGCACATGGCGCAACCGCGCCCGGCCAGCATCCAGTGGCTGGCAGCAACACCGGGAGCCCCACACTCATGACAAAACACGCCATCCGCATCGCCAGCACACAGGGCAGCGCCACCCTGTCCAAGGGCCAGAAGACCTTCAACCGCCTGATCAAGAAGATCGAAGACCAGCGCAAGCTGCTGCAGGCCTGGCAAGACACGCTGCCGCGCTTTCGGGCGAAGCACGCCGCGGAGTACACCCCGGCGGTCAACACCTACAACCAGCGCCGCGAAGAGTTCGTGCACATGCTCGACAAGGCCCATGGCGCCACCGGCCTGACCCGAACCGAACGCGCCAAGCTGAGCGACATCATTGCGTCAATCGTCGATGAACTGCTGTACAGCGACGAAACGCCCGAGCTCATCGCCCTCTACGACCGGCACAACGACGTGGCCTTCGCCGAAGAAGCGCAGATGGAGGCCGAGGCAGACAAGGCCTTGTTGCAAGACATGTTCGGCATCAAGCTGGAAGACGACACGGTGCTCAGCACGCCCGAAGAGATGGCCGCGCTGCTGCGAAAGAAGCTGCAGGAGCGGCAAGAGGCCGAGCCGACGCAGCCCGCCCGCCCCCGCAAAGCTTCGGCCAAAACGCTCGCGCGCGAGGCGCGCGAGCAAGCTGAGGCCCAGGGCGCCAGCCAGTCCATCCGCGAGGTGTTTCGCAAGCTCGCGAGCGGCCTGCACCCCGACCGCGAGACCGACCCCGCCGAACGAGCCCGCAAAACGGCCCTGATGCAACGCGTCAACGCCGCCTATGAAAGAAGCGACCTGCTGGCCTTGCTGCAGCTGCAGCTGGAGGCCGAGCAAATCGACCATGCCGACATCGCCGCCCTCTCCGAGTCGCGACTGACGCACTACAACAAGGTGCTCACCGAGCAATCCCGCGAGCTCGACGACGAGCTGGTGTCGATCGAAGCCTCGTTCGACGCTGGCGACCCCTTCTCACGCCGCCGAGTGCACCCCACGCGGGTGCTTCTATGGCTTGACCAAGACATTGCCGAGATCAAGGCCGCCACCGCTGAAGTTACGCGCGACCTGACAGCCCTGCTCGACATCAAGCGCCTCAAGGCCAAGCTCAAGCACTACCGCATCCAGCGCGACGACGACGACTTCGACCCGCACGGCCTGTTCTGACCCGGCTCTTGTCTCAGAAGGCCCGCACTCGAAGGCCACGCAACTCGCGGTGAACGCACGCGCCGAGCTTCACCGGTCGGCGTGCGCTTCGAACGGCTCCTGCGCCCGGCACGGGCCGAGGATGGTGCGCAACACCATGCCGCGCCGCGCCGCGCGCCGATCCAGCTGCCAGCGCCGTGTGGCGCGCAGCGGCGTTGCGGCCGGCGGTTCCGGCGCGCGGTCGGCGGGCGATGTGGAGCGTGATGTGGCGGGGCGTGATGCAGCGCGTGACCCCGGCCGCACAGGGCCGGGCGACTGCATGTCGACCGGCACCGGCTGCGCAGGGCCTGTAGGCGGGGCCGAACTCGCCGGGCGGGCCTGAGCCTGGGCGGTCTCGCGCAGCGTTTCGGCGGCGCGCGCCAGGTAGCGCTTGAGCCGCGGCAGCACCAGGTTGATAAAGCCGACCGCCAGCAGGGCCAGCACCACCAGCACGTTTTCGAAGCTCATCGCGGGTTCCCCTTGGGTGGCGGCGCGGGGGTGGGGGCTGAGTCGTCTTCGCCAGCAATCGATTCACGCATCGTGGTGTCGGCCTGCACGTTTCTCATGCGGTAGTAGTCCATCACGCCCAAGTGGCCTTGGCGAAAGGCTTCGGCCATGGCCCGCGGCACCTCG
>JBBRFR010000253.1:0-5969 GCA_038241485.1 Burkholderiales bacterium | reverse complement strand
CAGGTAGGTGGCGCGCAACTTTTGCTCGATGGCCTCGCCCTGGTAGAGGCCGAGTGTGAGCGACCAGGGGCGTTCTTCACGGTAGCGCTGCAGCTGGTCAACACGGTCTTGCACGATCTCCAGCGCTTCGAGGCGCGAGGCGAGGTCGATGCGGCCTTCTTGCAGCTTGATCGCCTTGTTGAGATCGGCCTGCACATTGGCCACCAACTGGCGGTTGCCCACGTAAGACCAGGTCCAGCCGGCCAGCATGGCGCCCAGCAGCAGCGCGCCGCCGAAGAAGGCGGCGTAACGCCAGCGCAGCTTGCTGCGGCTGGTGTACTGCTGCACCAGGTTGCGGTCGGCAAACACGACCTTGGAGAACAGGTCACGCAAGAAAAAGCCGTTTTGCGCCACCACCGCGGCGGTGGGCGCCGAGCCGACCGCCGGGGTGAGCCCGAAGCGCTCGGCCACACGCTGGCTGGCGCGGCCGGTCGACTGGCCTTCTTGCACCGCGCTCGTGAAATAGAAGCCGCGGAAGATGGGGCGGAACTGGTACGGGTTGTCTTCGAAGAGCGTGGTGATGAAGGTGCGCAGCGGCGCCTTCAGGGCGGTGAATTCGAGCGGGAAGGTCAGCACACCGGGTGGCAGCTTCTCGCCACGGTGCATTGACATGCGGGTGATCGAGGCTTCTTTCAGCCCGTCGTTCAGCTCGTCGAAGTGGCGGTCGAAGCTCGCCACTACATCGGTCTTGGCTGAGGGGTCGTAGGGCAGGGTGGCGCCCCACGCACGCTCGCGCTCGTCGCGGTCACGGTCTTCAAAAAATTCGGCAAAACCGGAGATCAGGTCGGCCTTGGTGAACACCACGTAGACCGGTGCAAACACTTCGAGCTTTTCGGTCAACTCTTGCACCCGCTGGCGCAACTGTTTGGCCAGCGTGATGGCGAACTCGGGCCGGTTGGCCGACAGCTCGGCCAGGCTGGCCGCGATGATCACGCCGTTGAGCGGCGCCTTGGGGCGGTTGCGCTTGAGCAGCGAGAGAAAGCCGAGCCATTCGTCGCGGTCTTCTTCGTGCACCGAGTAGCGCCCGGCGGTGTCAAGCAAGATGCCTTCGGTGGTGAAGAACCAGTCGCAGTTGCGGGTGCCGCCAATGCCTTGAATGACCGAGGAGGTTTTGTCGGAGAACGGAAAGTTCAGCCCCGATCGAACCACCGCCGTGCTCTTGCCGGCGGCCGGGTTGCCGATCACCGCGTACCAGGGCAGGTCGTACAAGGCGGCCGAGCCCGAGGTCAGACCAAGCTTGGAGGTCTTGATGGTCTTGACGGCCTCTTGCATGCGCTCGCGCACGGCCACCATCTCGGCGCGGCTCTCTTTGTTGGGGGCGGTCTTGATGGCGCGCTCGGCTTCGGCATCCATCGCCGACTCGAGTTTTTGCCCGGCCTTGTTGGCCTTCCAGCGGCGCACCGCCCAGACGATGAGCCACACCGCGAGCAGCGTCACCAGAATGGCCACCGCCCAGATGGCGCCGATCTTGAGCGTGTCGGCGCCGAGGAAGAGCAGCGCCGCGAGCGCCAGCAGGCCGATCACGGCGAGCGTGCGCGTGTCGAGAAGAAACTGCCAGATTCTTTGCATAGGAAGAGATGTCCGTTCGGTATTTTTAAACAGCCGGCGCGGGCGCAGCGGGGGTGGCCTCGGGCGCTGCCACAGGCGGTGTCAGCACCACTGCAAAGCGCTCGAAGGCAGGAAAGGCGCCCAGCACCAGGGCCGGCTTTTGCGACTCTTGCACCTGGCTGGCCGTGAGGGCCACGCAGGTCAGCAGGCGTGCCACCCCCAAGTCGCCACAACCCACGCCGAGGCGCAGGGCTTGCTCGCTGGCGTCGAGGTGGGGCAGCAGCTCTTGCAGTGTTTCGTAAACCTCGCTGGCGCGTGAGGCGCGGTGGTCGGCATCGCTGGTCATGTGTTCCACCTGCGCCGGCGCCCAGCCGCTGGCCTTGAGCGCGTCGGTGGCGGTTTGCAGCAGGGTCTGCGGGCTTACACGGCCCGAGGCATCGGCCGATTTGTCGCGGCGCATCAGGTTGGCGCGAAACAGCCTGGCTTGCGCCGGCTCGGCGTCAGGCGCTACGGGCCAGGCAGGCGAGGCAAGCAGCAGCGTGGCCGCCGCTTCACCGGGCACCCGGCCACGTTGGTTGTTGCCGGAGAAAAGCTCGTTGCTTGCCGCCATGGCGGTGGTGTCGCTCTCGCTTAGCAGGCTGTCGGCCGCCAGGGCCCACAGCAGGCCGGGCGCCTTGTCACGTTGCCATTGCAGAAGCTGCTGGTCCATCAGCAGCCAGAAGGCCTCGGCACTCACGACCGGGTGCACGTGCAGTTGCACCGCCGGGCGAACGCTGTGGGCCATGGCGCGCGACTGGCCGGCGGCCTGCAGCCCGGCTTCGATGAAGGGGTTGAACAACTGCTCCAGCCAGGCGCCAGCGGCTTGCTGCGATTGCACCGACCAGCGGGCCGGAATGGCCACGCGGATCGCCACGCTGGGCGGCAAGGTCGGGGCCGCGGCCTTGTTGCGTGCAGAAGGTGGCGGCACACCGAGTGCGGGCCACTGCGCTTCGAGTGCCTCGTTCATCGCGCCTGCGGCGGCCGCCAGCAGCGTGAGCGCGCGCAGCACTTCGGCTGGCGCTTCGTAGCCGGCCCAGGCTTCGGGCTTGGCGTTGGCGAGTGTGTCGACCATGCTGGCCAAGGCCTCGGCCAACTCATCGGTCGAGAGTTCGGGCATGGGGGCGGTGAAGACGGCGATGCCGTCGTCGTCTTTGAGCTGTGCGTCAAGGTCGGGCTTGCACTCGCCCGACGCGATGCTCATCTGCGCCGCGCTCCATTGGCTGCCCGCACGCACTTGAACAGCGCTGGCCAAGACCTTGACATGCGCACTGCGCTCGTTGGCCGCGGTATTGGCCGCCGCCGCCGGTTGTGCCGTTGTTGGCGCTGCGGGAGCGAGCGCTGCGGGCGGCGCGGCCGCGTAGCTGCGCAAGCGCTTGACAGCCCACAGCGCCATCACCAAACCGGCCGTCAGCGCCAGGGGCAACACACCGAGGTGGAGCGTGAGGTCAGTGGCACTCGGGTCGACCTGCGCCGACTGCCAGCGCCACATGGTGGTCAACCACACGAGCGCGGTGATCACCAGCAGCAGCGCGAGGATCTTCCAGACTTTGGCCATGGGTTCGGGCAGCGGGCGCGCAAGGCGCCGTCAGACAACAAGCAGGCGGCGCGTCAACAAGACTGCGCCGGAGGAGAGATCAGATGGGGGTGTCAGCAGGCGTCGGTGCTGACCGACTGAGATGAGAGCAGGGTGGCACCACAGGCGGTTTTGTCGCCGTGACGCGCGGCGGCCTTGCCGTCGATGATCATGGTTGGGTCACCGCTGACGATCACGGTCGTGCCGCCATGGCCCTTCTTGGGGCAGCTGACCTTGTCGCCCACACGGGCCAGGCGCTTGCCGTGTGTGTCGGACACCCCCGAGGCTTCAACGACCACGCCGCCATGGTCTGTCTTGTCGCCCAACACGATGAACGGACGTCCCATTTCTCCCACTCCCTATGCCAAATTTCCGGCGTGCAAAACCACGTGGATCAGAGTGGGCGAGTCTAACGGTTGAGGCCCCTGTGTCAGCCCCCCACCTTCGGGCGAGACGCAACGGGTTTTCTCAGCTCCACATGGCCCAGATCGGCGTTTTGCCAGCGTCCGCCCCATGTGAGGCCGACACGTTGTGCAACCTCTCCGTACAACTCGTAACCCTTAGCCGCCCACGGGTCACGTTCGCTGATCACGAGCTTGCCGGCGCGCATGAACGCGCTGTCGGCGGCGAGGCCGTGCTGGTGGTAGCTCTGCCAGGCCACGGCGTTGGTCACGTGTGCGCCCAGGCTGGCCAGCTGGTTCTGGCGTTCGGGGCTTCGGTAGCCCTCGAGCAGCGCCATCTCGTAGCCGTGTTCGTCGCGCATCAGGCGATAGGCGAGCAGCAGGCGCTGGCGGAATTCGGCGTCAAGCAGATCCCAGCGGCGGTCGGCGCTGGCGAGTTGGGGGCGGACCAGTTCCACCTCGGCGGTGGTGAACACCTCCGGTGGCAGCGGCAGCGGCGGCACCAGTTGTTCGCCTTGCAATAGTGCGGCGACCACGCTGTCGGGTTGAGCCGTCGAGGTGTCGTCAAAAGCATCCAGCGTGTGCCAACCCCTCAGGGAAAACACCAACAGCGGTGGCAACGCCAGCACCGCGACCGCGGCCGTGACAACCAGCCAGTGCCGCCGCAACCAACGCTTGCCACCCATTGCTGCGTGGCCCGCCTGGGCGAGGCTTTGCCGGGCGTTGTGACTGGCGGTCTGCTGCGCGTTCTGACGCGCACCCGCCAGCCGTTGCCCCGCACGCGAGATGCGAGCGGCCACCTGCTCTCGAAACGCGGGGAGCAAAAGCAGGGCCGCCAGCACGCAGGCCAGCACGAAGTACGCCACGATGGCAATCCACATCATCTTGTAAGCAAGGTTTACCAAGCCCCCCTTCGGGGCGTTGTCGCCCGCAAGGGGCTCTCTAGAATCGGCGGGTGCTTGCGCATTCCGCGCACTTTGCCGACCCCGGGGCGGCCTACACATTCAGCTCCCATGAACCAGCCACAGAACCCAGTCCCGCCCCGTGGCGCCCGCCCTCAACTGTTCAAAGAGCCGTCTGCCAAGCCAGCCGGATCAAGGGCAAAGGGCCATGCCGACTTCGGGCCGAGCATCTTAGCCACGATCGACGGCAAACAAGCGCGGTTTGCCACGTCGCGTGATCGCATCTCGGCCAAGCGCGTGATGCTGATGGGGGTGTTGGCGCTGGTGATTGCCGCGGCCTACGTGGGCGTGAAGTTCAATGCGTCGCGCCAAGCTGCAGTGCCGGAAGCGGCACCACCGCAGGCGTTGCCTGTGGCGGCTGCACCGGCCACGCCGGTTGTTGAGAAGGCCGCAGAAGCTGCCGCATCGGCACCCTTGACCACCGTGGCGCAAGGCGCGGCCGCCATCGAAACGGTGGCGCAGCCTAATGTGTCCGCGCCCGCCCAGGCGGCGGGTTCTGAACCGAACGTTGCGACCCGCCTCACCAACATCGAGCTCGCACTCAACATCTCGGAGCCGGCACCTGCGAAGAAGGACAGCAAAGTGGTGGGCAAGGAGCCTTTGTCGTACCGCGGCGCGGCGCCGGCGTCGGCGTCGGCGTCTCCCGGCCCCGCCAAACCCGTGACCAAAGCCGCACCGGCGCCAGACACCGTCGCCGATGCCGATTTGTTGGCCGCCATGCTGCCCCACCTCAAGCGCAACGCACCTGCGCCTACGAGCCCCGACTACGAGAAGCGCTGCGGCAAGATGACCGGCGATGCGGCGGTGGATTGCCGGGCGAAGTTTTGCAATGGGCGGCAAGGGGCGGATGCGGCTTGCCCGGTGGCGGCTCCAGCGCAGCGCTGAGGGGCTCGTTGTCCAGTACCTGATCCGAAGTGAAAGTAGTCCGACGCCCAACGTTGGATTTCACCGGGCGGCAGCGCGAAATGCGCGAACGGCTTGAGAGTCGTTGTGGCTAGCTTCGCGGCCGAGGTGGGCCGTAAAGGTAGCTCGTGTCTGTCTTGGAGAAGGGCGACGGCATGTTCTTGACTCCGCACAGGCCTGGCGCCCAATGTGTGCTGGCGTCGCCCAGGCCGAGAAACCATTCGCCCACGTCAAAGCGCGGCTGAGAATCAGCGCTGCCGGCAGCAAGGGTTACATTCACTTCGGGTAGGTACCTGCAATAGCGGGTGGATCAGGGAACGTTGGCACACGGGTGGGTCGCTTGGGCGCAGCCCAGCCGTTCTTTGCAGCCCAGGCATTGATGTTGGTAATGGGGCCAGGTTTGTCGCCGCCGGGGCAGTCGTGCAGGCAGTACCACTGGTTCTCGTCCTTGCCGATCACCGGTTTCTTGTCATCAAAGCGCGCCCAGCCTATGAACTCGCGGAT
>JBBRFR010000252.1:0-5976 GCA_038241485.1 Burkholderiales bacterium | reverse complement strand
TACGCACAAATTGCGGCAGGCTGGCGCGCCAGCCGCCGCTGCGGCCATGTGCCGGGAAGTCGAGCAGCACCGGGTCGAACCCGGCGGCGGCCAACGCGTCGGCCAGGCCCCGCATCTGTTGTGCGTCGCCGGCCCAGCCGTGCACCAGCAGCACGGTCGGGCGTGCGGGTGCGTCGGCAGGGGTGGCGCCGATGCGCCGGTACATCGCCAACGCACCCTGCTCGAACGACCAGTGTTCGACCCGCCAGGGCGCCGGCAGGGTTTGCCGTCGCGCCGCGAGCTTGAGCGGCAGCGGGGTGAAAAACAGGCGCAGGGCCAGGCGCGTGGCAGCGGCAGGCGCTACCGACTGCGACAGCCGCAGCGCCAGGCCCAGGCTGCGGGCGAACACGCCGGCGTAAAAGCCGCTCGCGG
Source organism: Burkholderiales bacterium (assembly GCA_038241485.1). GTDB lineage: Bacteria > Pseudomonadota > Gammaproteobacteria > Burkholderiales > Burkholderiaceae_C > Rhizobacter. Next base: position 5,565 of record JBBRFR010000252.1, on the reverse strand, counting down.
GGTTGGTGGCACGGGTGGGGGCGGGGCTGCTCATCACAGATCCAGCCATTCGAAGTCGGCGTTTCGGTGCGGCACGGCCGACCACAGCGTGTGCAGCGACAGGCCCAGTGGCGCCAGCACGGCCGCAGCACCGAACGCGAGAAGAAGAACGATCAGCATGGTGAAACTCCTTGTGTCGCACGGTCGTGCGAAGTGAGGCCAAAAAATGCGTTGACCGGGGCGGGGCTCATGGCGCCGGTCAACGCGGGGGGGGACTTTGCAGCGAGCCGATCAGGCGCTCGTAGGCCGCCCAGCTGCGGTCGGCGGCGCGCGGGTCGCGCAAGAAACGCGCATCGCGCATCAGCGCGATGAACAGGCCATCAAGCTCGAACACCAGTTGGTCGACGTCGGTGTCGGGCAACAGGTGGCCGGCTTCGATCGCCTGGCTGACGGTGCGCCTGAGCGCGCCGCGCCATCGCATGACGTGGCTGAGCAGCAGGTCGCGAATCGGGCCTTCGCGGTCGTCGTACTCAAAAGCGCCAGCGCAGTAAAGGCAGCCGCTGCGGGTTTCGACATCGCGGGCGCGCTGCATCCACAGCCGCATGATGGCGTTCAAGCGTGGCAGGCCGCGCGGCTCGCGCATGGCCGGGGTGAACACGTCTTGCAAAAAACGCCGGGCATATTCGTCGACCACCGCGCCTTGCAGCGCCTCGCGCGAGCCGATGCGCGAGAACACGCCGCTCTTTGAGAGGCCCAGGCGTTTGGCCACCTCACCGATGGTCAGGCTGTCGAGCCCGTCTGCGGCGGCCATCGCCAGCGCGGCGTCAAGGATCGCCGCCAGCGTGAGCTCGCTGCGTTCGGTCTTGGTTTCCATGGCACGCAGTGTCGCACGATCGTGCGAAGAGTCAAGCCGCTGGGGACATCATGGGTATGGCGTGGCGTGCACGGCGCTGCAACCCCCAGGTTTTGCATCGACAGCCGCGAGCTTCTCGTGATACACCTGCCCCGACTTGCCATGGGGAGGGGAAGCTTGCTTCGCAAAGCTCTGGTTCAGGGGCGCATGCGCTGGTTGATGATCGGCCCGTTTCTGGTGGTCGTGGCCTTGCTCGCCGGCCTGGCGGTGACCAGCGTTGACATTCTGTCGGCGGTGCGGGCCTATGTGGGCGGCGAGAGCCTGTGGTCCAAGGGCCAGAAAGACGCGGTTTACCACCTCGGCCGCTACATCGACGCGCACGACCCCATCGACTACCTGCGCTTCCAGAACGCGCTGTCGGCGCCGCTGGGTGACCGCCGTGCGCGCATGGCGCTGCAGCAAGACCCGCCCGATCTCGACGCCGCGCGCCTGGGCTTTCTAGCGGGTGGCAACCACCCCGACGATGTCGAAGACATGGTCGATTTGTTCTTGCGCTTTCGGCGTGTCAGCTTCATGGCCGACGCCATCACCATCTGGAGCGCCGCTGACGAACGCCTCGCTGAGCTGAACGGGCTGGCGCTGCAGGTGCACGAGCACATCCAGGCGGGGGACACCGATTCACCTGAGCTGCAAGTGCTGGTGGGTGGCCTGCCCGAGCTCAACGAGCGGCTGACCGAGCTGGAGGAGCTTTTCTCTGCCACTTTGGGCCAAGCCTCGCGCACCGCACGGCGGCTGGTGCTCATCATCACGCTGGTGCTGGCCGCCGGGCTCACTGCGGGGGGCCTCTGCCTCACCGCCTACATGCTGCGCCAGCAAGCCCAGGTTGAGCATTCGCTGCGCGAGAGTAACGAGCGCTGGGCACTCGCCGCCGAAGCCGCTGACATGGGCCTCTTCGAGTGGGACCTGCACAGCGGCCACACCTCGGTAGATGCACGGGCCGCGGCCTTCTACGGCTTGCCAGGCGCCGCCTCCAGCCTGCAGGCCGGGGCCATGACGCGCAAGTTGGTGCACCCCGAGGACGCGGCGCGCTTTCGCGGCGCCATGAACCAGACCATCGCCTACCCCGCTCCGACGACATTGCGCTACCGCCTGCTGCTGCCTGGCGGTGTGGTGCGCCACATCGAAGCCATTGCCACCGTCACCCGCAACAGCGACGGCGTGGGTGTGCGGATGGTGGGCATCCTGCGTGACGTGAGCGACGAGGTGCGTGCGGCCGAACTGCTGCTCGAAAAAGAGGCCGCCGAGCGCGCCTACCGCGCCAAGGGCGAGTTCCTGTCGCGGGTAAGCCATGAGCTGCGCACGCCGCTCAATGCCGTGTTGGGGTTTTCAGAGCTGGTGCAGACCGATCCAGTCGATGTGCCCACGCCGGCGCAGAAGCAGCGCTTGCAGCACGTGCTTGACGCCGGGCGCCACTTGCTGGCGTTGATCAACGACATCCTGGACTTCGGCAGCCTCGACGAAAACGCCGCGACGCTGCCCTTGGTGCCGGTGGCGCTGGCACCGGCGCTGCAAAGCAGCGTGGCCCACGTCGAGGCCCTGGCGCGCGCGCAGCAGCTGGTGATGGAGGTGGTGCTGCCCGAACGTGCGCTGTGTGTGCTGGCCGATGCGAGGCGGCTCGAACAGGTGTTCACCAACCTGCTGTCCAACGCCATCAAATACAACCGCATCGGGGGTGAGGTGGGGGTGTCGTGCGAGCGTGTCGGTGACGACGTGCGGGTGACGGTGCGCGACACCGGCGCTGGCCTGCGCGCCGATCAGATCGAGCGCCTGTTTCAGCCCTTCAACCGATTGGGTGCCGAGTTTTCCAAAGTGCAGGGCAGCGGCCTGGGGCTGGTGATCACGCAGCAGCTCATCAAGCGCATGGGCGGCAGCCTGCAGGTGCACAGCACCGAGGGGGTGGGCACCCGCATGGTGGTGCAGCTGCGGGCGGCGCCGCAGCTCGATCAGGCGGTGGCGGCGACGTAACCTCGCGGGATGGCGCTCATCAAGCGCCGGGTGTACTCCTGCTGCGGTGCATCCAGAATCTGCGCCACGCTGGCCTGCTCGACCACCTCGCCGTCTTTCATCACCAGCACCTCGTCGGCCATGAAGCGCACCACCGCCAGGTCGTGGCTGATGAAGATGTAGGCCAAGCCCAGCTCGTCTTGCAGGTCTTTCAAGAGGTTGAGCACCTGGGCCTGCACCGACACGTCGAGCGCACTCACCGCCTCGTCGAGCACCAGCACCTCGGGGTTGAGCGTGAGGCAGCGTGCAATCGCTACCCGCTGGCGCTGGCCGCCCGAGAACTCATGCGGGTATTTGGGCATCGCACTTTCGTCCAGGCCCACCTTGGCCAGCAGCGCGCGGGCGCGGGCTTCGCGCTCGGCGGCATCGGCGCCGATGCGGTGGATGGTCATCGGCTCCACCAGCGTCTGGCCGATGGTGAAGCGGGGGTTGAGCGAGGCATACGGGTTCTGAAACACCACCTGGATGCGCTGGCGCATCGGCAGCATCTGGGCCTTGCTGAGCGCGAGCAAATCTTGGCCGTCAAAGCGCACCTGGCCGCTCACCGGGCCGCCGCTGGGCTCGTGCAGGCGCAGGAGCGCGAGGCCCATGGTGGTCTTGCCCGAGCCCGATTCGCCCACCACGCCGAGTGTGTGGCCGCGCTTGAGCTGAAAGCTCGCGCCCTTCACGGCCTGGAACTCGCGCCGCCCGAAAACGCCACTGCGCAGCCAGAAGCTTTTGGTCAGCGCGGTGGCTTCGATGATCACCGCCGCGTTCGGGTCTTTTGCCTTGCCCAGCGCCGCGTTGGCCACGCCCGAGATGTGGTCGTCGATCACCATCAGGCGCGCGCTGCGTTGTGCGAGCGTCGGCCGGCAGGCCAGCAGCGCCCGCGTGTAGGCGTCTTGCGGGCTGGCAAAAATGCCGGCCACCGGCCCCTGCTCACGCACCGTGCCCTGGCGCATCACCACCACGTGGTCGGCAATCTCACCCACCACGCCGAGGTCGTGGCTGATGAAGAGCATGCTCATGCGGTGCTTTTCCTTGAGCCGCGTGAGCACGTCCAGGATCTGCCGCTGAATGGTCACGTCGAGCGCGGTGGTCGGCTCGTCGGCGATCAAGAGCTTGGGCTCGCAGGTGAGCGCCATCGCGATCATCACGCGCTGCTGCTGGCCGCCTGAGAGTTCGTGCGGGTAGGCCTTCAAGCGCCGTTTCGGCTCGGGCAGGCCCACTTCAACCAGCAGCTCTTCGGCACGTTGCAGCGCCTGCTTCGGCGTGAGGCCCAGGTGCTTGATCAGCGGCTCGCAGATCTGCTGGCCGATGTTGAACACCGGGTTGAGCGAGCTCATCGGGTCTTGGAACACACACGCGATCTCACGCCCGCGCAAGGCCTGCAGCTGCGACAGCGTGGCGGCCAGCATGTCGCGGCCCTGAAAGCTGATGGCGCCCTGGCGCTCGGCGTTGTCGGGCAGCAAGTTCAAGATCGACATGGCGGTGACGCTCTTGCCCGAACCCGACTCGCCGACCAAGGCGACGGTGGTGTTCTCGGGCACGTCGAAGCTCACGCCCTGCTCTTTTCCGTCAACCGCGCGGCCGACGGCTTGCACCCGTTGCACGGCGCCGTCGAGCTTGCCGGTGCGGAAAGAAACGCGCAGGTCTTTGATGCTCAGCAGATTACTCATGGTCTTGAACGCGTGTATGCCCGGCGCCGGGCTGCCCCAAGCCAGACGGCGCCCCTTGGGGGCAGGAGCGAAGCGACTGGGGGGCCGTCATCATTCCAGCCCCCTCAGCTTCGGGTCGAGCGCATCACGCAGCGCATCGGTGAACAGGGAGAAGGCCGTGACAAACACCGCCATAAAACCCGTGGCCGCCACCAGCTGCCACCACTGGCCGAGGATCAGCTCGTTCTGTGCTTCTTGCAGCATCGTGCCCCATGACACGTCGTCCACCCCGACGCCCAAGCCGAGGTAAGACAGGATCACTTCGAACTTGATGAACGCCACCACCAGCAACGACATGCGCACCAAGATCACGTGGCTCACGTTGGGCAGGATGTGGCGGAACATGCGCGAGCTGGTCGAGGCCCCAATGGCCTCGGCCGAGCGCACATAGTCGCGCACCGAGTGCTTCAAAAATTCAGCGCGCACCTGGCGGTACACACTCGTCCAGCCGACCAGCGCAAGAATGATCGCCACGCTGCCGATGCCGCGCCCGAAGATCACCGCAAACACCAGCAGCAACAAGATGTCGGGGATGGCGGTGAACACGCTGTAGAGCCACTCCAGAAGGTCGCCCACCCAGCGCCCGAAAAAGCCGGCCAGCGCGCCGAGCACCGTGCCGATGAGGGCTGCGATCAGCGCGCCGAGCAGCCCCACAAACACCGAGGTCTGTGTGCCCTTGGCCGCCTTGGCGAGCACGTCGCGGCCGAGCCGGTCGGCGCCGAAGGGCAGGGTCTCAGCCTTCACCACCTCGACCGACTTGAACTTGGCGGCACGCTCGTCCCACTCTTTGTAGCGTGGTGCGAGCGGGTCAACGGCCGAGATGTCAACGTTCGGCCCCTTGGGCGACTCGATCACACTCGCCTCGGTCTTGGGCGCCGGGCCCATGAAGGTGGGGGGCGCGCTGGGCACGCCCACTTCGTTTTGCCAGCCCTTGGCCACCAGGCCGGTGGCGGCGAGCACGATCAGGGCGAT
>JBBRFR010000251.1:0-5981 GCA_038241485.1 Burkholderiales bacterium | reverse complement strand
CCATCCGCCACACCACGGTCGAGGCATATCTCGAACCCATCGTGCACGAGGTCAAGGTGAACCGCAGCGACCTGCTCGGCGACCTGCGGCGCGTGGCCAAACGTGCGGCCTACCTGCAGCTGAGCAGCGAGTGCTGGTATGTGATTGCGCACGGTATTGCGCAGCCCGACGAGATCCCGCCCGAGTTTGGTGTGATGGCCGCGCAGGGCGCGCAGCTTGAGGTGCTGCGGCCCGCGCCCAAGCGGGGGATGCAGATGTCGCTGCCCTTGTGGATGGCGCTGGCGCGTGCCACGCCGGTGGAAGGCTGGCGCCACGAAGAGGTGCAGGGCTGGTTGGGTGACAGCGCCGAAGCGCCCGGGCTCGCCTGATCAGTCGCAACCGAGGTACAACCGGTGCTCCAGGCCGTGCAGCCCGTGCTGGCGGCGTGGCGGGTGGTGCGGGCAGTGCTGCAAAGAGCGAGGTGACATGAATGACGTGAGAAGCGTGTTCGGGCTGGCCGCGATGGCCGCCATGTTGGTGGCGTGCTCCAAGTTGGCCGAGGTGGCGCCGCCCGCGGCCTCCGCCGTGGTGGCTGCCGCGCCGGTGGCCGCCCCCGCCGAGGGCATTGCCTGGCGCAAAGCTGCCGACGACGTCGAGGTCGACGCCGCGTTTGCCCAGGCCCGCAGCGAAGTCAAGCCGGTGTTTCTCTACTGGGGCGCCGACTGGTGCCCGCCGTGCAACCAGCTCCAGGCCACGCTCTTCAACCGGCAGGACTTCATCGAACGTTCGCGCGCTTTTGTGCCGGTTTACATCGACGGCGACAGCCCCGGCGCGCAAAAACTCGGTGCCCGCTTCAAGGTGCGCGGCTACCCGACCACGGTGCTGTTCAGCCCGGCAGGTGAGGAGCTGACCCGCCTGCCGGGTGAAGTGGACGCGCCGCAGTACACCCAGCTGCTCACGCTGGGCATGAACCACGCGCAGCGCCCGCTGAAGGCCGTGCTGGCTGTTGCACGCGCCGGTGGTGCTGGTGCTGCCGGTTTGAGCGCGGGCGACTGGAAGCTGCTCGCCTTCTACTCGTGGGAGACCGACGAACAAGCGCAGCTCGTGTCGGCCAAGGCGCTGCCGGCGGTGCTCAAGCAACTGGCCGCCCATTGCCCGGCCGAGCAGGCCGACGCGAGCACGCGCCTCTTCCTCAAGGCCTGGGCCGCGAGCCAAGACCGCGCCGGGCCAGCCGACGAGAGCGCGCGCGCCCGCTTGCTGGCGGTGCTGCGAAACGCCGAGCCCTCGCGGGTGCACACCGACGTGTTGGCCTACAACGCGGTGGCGCTGGTGCGCGCGCTCAGCAGCCCCAAGACGGCGCCGCGCCAGCAGTTGCTGGAGGCCTACGACGCCAGCCTGGCCGGCCTCGCCAACGACGCCACGCTGTCGCGTGCCGACCGCTTGTCGGCACTCATCGGGCGTGTGCAGTTGGCCCGCATCGACGCGCCCCAGGGCGCCGCCCCCGCCGTGCCGCAGGCGCTCTTGAGCGACGTGCGCGAGCACGTGGCGCGTGTCGACCGCGAAACCACCGACGGTTATGAACGGCAGGCCGTCATCGGCCGCGCCGCCTACCTGCTGCGCGAAGCGGGTGTGGCCGACGAAGCCGACACCCTGCTCAAGGCCAGCCTGGCCAAGAGCCACTCGCCCTACTACCTGATGCTGAGCCTGGCCACCAACGCCCGCCAGCGGGGCGACGCCACCGAAGCGCTGCGCTGGTACGAAGAGGCCTTCAAGCGCAGCGAGGGCCCGGCCACGCGGCTGCAATGGGGCGCCACCTACGTGGGCGCACTGGTCGATCTGGCGCCGCAAGACGGCGCGCGCATCGAACAGGCGGCGCTGCAGGTCTTCAGCGAAGCGGCGGCGCAGCCGAACGCGTTCTACGAGCGCAGTGCGCGTTCGTTGAAGACCGCGGGGGCCAAGCTTCAGACATGGCGCAAAAAGACCGGCCATGCTGCTGAGATGAAACGCCTGCAGGCGCAGCTCGACGGCCTGTGCGCCCGCGTGCCCGAAGCCGATGCGCAGCGCAGCACCTGCCGCGGTCTGCTGAAAGCCTCTTAGCGCGAAGCGGCCTGGGCGGCGCTGGGGGCGGGGGGCGGCGAGCCGAGCTGCAACTCGTACTGCAGGCCGCGTGGGCCGTCGCCAAACATCAGCGTGGTGCCGACCCAGCGGTAGCTGGAGGCGAACTCCGCCACCTGCATGTTGCCGTGGGTGGTGATGCCCAGCAGCGCGCCTTGTTCGAAGCTCAGGTGGTAGGCGATGTCATGCACGCGCACCCGCAGATCACCGTTGGCCCTGATCAGCGCCTCGGCCGGCCCGCAGTGGGGCGCCTGGGCCGACACCGTCACACACAGGCGGGCGTCGTAGAGCCCGGCCGGCGGCGCCCCGGGGGTGGCGCCCACCACGGCACCCAACGCGGCGGCGGCCCAGGTCAACATCACTTCAGCAGGCCTTCGGCTTTCATCGCCTCGTGCACCGCGGGGCGGGCGGCGACACGGGCCATGAAGTTGGTGAGGTGGGTCAGCGCGCTGATGTCGAGCCCGGTGGGGCGGGCCCAGGTGGTGACGGTGAACAGGTAGCCGTCGGCCACGCTGAACTGGTCACCCAGCAAAAACTGCTTGCCGGCGAGCTGCTCGTTCACATAACCCAGGCGGCCCAGCACGCGCGTCTTGGCGGCGGCGCGGGCCTCTTCGGTGGTGCTCGGCACGAACAGCGGGCTGAAGCTCTTGTGGATCTCGGTGCCGATGAAGGTCAGCCACTCTTGCAGGCGGTAGCGCGCCATGGTGCCGTTGGCGGGCGCGAGGTTCTTGGCCGGCACCTGGTCGGCGATGTACTGCACGATGGCCGGGCCTTCGGTGAGGCGCTCGCCGTTGTCGAGCTCCAGCAGCGGCACATAACCCTTGGGGTTGATCGTGTAGAAGTCGGTGCCGTCGGCCAGCTTGTGCGTCTTGGTGCTGGCCAGCACCAGCTCGAAGGGCAAGCCCGCTTCGCGCAGGGCAATGTGGGGCGAGAGGGAACACGCGCCAGTGCTGTAGTAGAGCTTCATGGTGGACCTTGGTCGAAGGGGAGGGGCAGTTATTACACCGCTTTCTCTCATCGGGTGCGCAGGCTGGCGCGGCATGCCCACAAGCTGCATCGCTTTTGAGCTCAACATGCAAAAACTCCGATGCGCCGGCCTGGGTCAGCGGCGTAGGGTCGTTCGCATGCCTGCACCGACCCCCACCACCCTCACCACCCGCGCCGGGTTGAGCGCCTGGTGCGCGGCCAAGCCACCTCCGACGGCGACAAGCTGACCCGTGTGCTGACACAGCCGCTGCAAAACCGCCTTGACCCGTTCCTGATGCTCGACGCCGTTGGCAGCGACAGCGCGGCGGGCTACATCGGCGGCTTTCCCAGCCACCCGCGCCGCGGTTTTGAGGCCGTGACCTACATGCCGGCCGGACGCGGCCTTCGAGCAAGCGGTGCCGGCCACGCACAACGCCTTTATTCATGTGGATGGTGGCGCGGTCGAGGTCGAAGGCACACGGGTCGACAGCGAGCGCATGGCCATCTTGACCCACCACGCGGCGGCCGAAGGTGTGCGCATGCGTGCGCTCGACGGCGCCGCAAAGGTGTTGCTGATTGCCGGCCAGCCGCTGAACGAGCCGATCGCACAATACGGCCCGTTCGTGATGAACACGGCGCAAGAAATTCAACAGGCCATGGCTGACTTTCAACGAGGGGCACTCACCACATGACCGACGTGACCGGCATCGACCACATCTACCTCAGCGTGAGCGACATGGCGCGCTCGAAGGCGTTTTACGACACCGTGATGCTGGGCGTGCTGGGCTTTCGCAGCAACAGCTTCGAGCTTGGCGGCGAGCCGCATGTGCAGTACTACAACCGCCACTTCGGCTACGTGCTGCGGCCCGCGCGGGTGAGCCGCGCCCACGAGCCGTATGCGCCCGGCTTGCACCACCTGTGCCTGCGCGTCGACTCGGTCGACGACGTGGTGGCCGTCTCGACGGCCTTGCGCGCGGCGGGAGTGAACGCCACCGAGGCTCATCTGCACCCCGGTTACGCCCCCGACTACTGGGCCACCTTCTTCACCGACCCCGATGGCGTGCGGCTGGAGGTCACCAACTACCGCGCCGAGCGGCGCGAGCGCCACGACCAGTGGGATCCACTCAAGGGCTGAACCGACGGGCTAAGCTCGCGGCTTTGCAGCTGGAGCCCGCCCATGCCCCGTCATATCCTGGAAGAGTCGTTTCTCCACCCGGCCATTCGCGACAAGGTGGCCAACCTGCACGCCGACATCGTGCACAACGTGCGCTCGGCCGCGGCGTCGAACCCGGTGCTGGTGGTGGGCATGGCGCAGAACCCGCACTGCCGCAAGGCGCGCAAGGCGCTGGCCACTGCCGGCGTGGCACACCAGTATTTGGAGTACGGCGGCTACCTCAGTGAATGGCGCCCCCGCAATGCCCTGAAGATGTGGGCGGGTTGGCCAACCTTCCCGATGGTGTTCGTCAAAGGCCAGCTGGTGGGTGGCGCGAGCGACCTGCAACAGCTGATCGACTCCGGCGAACTCAAGCGCTTGCTGGGCCAGTGACGCCCATGGTCGTGCGCGGTGTGTTGGCGCTGCTGACCTTGTGCTGGGGTGCGGCCAGCGCCTGGGCGGCGGGCACCGAGCCTTGCCGCGTGCCGGGCATCCGCCATGAGGTGCAGTGTGGCCAGTTGCAACGCCCGCTCGACCCGGCGCGGCCCGAGGGCGTGAAGATCAGCGTGCACTACGTGGTGGTGCCCGCACTCGCACGGCGGAAGTGGCCCGACCCGGTGTTCTTGCTCGCCGGTGGCCCGGGGCAGAGCGCCACCGCGCTGGCCGGCAGCGTGTTGCCGCTGTTTGCGCGGCTCAACAACCGGCGCGACCTGGTGCTGGTCGACCAGCGTGGCACCGGCCGCTCGGCGCCGCTGGAATGTGACGATCCGCGCCATCAAACCGTGGCCGAGCAGGCCGACCCCGAGCGCCAGCTCGCGCTGCTGCGCCAGTGCCGCGAGCAGCTGCAAAAGTTGCCTTACGGCGACTTGCGGTTTTTCACCACCCCGATCGCGATGCAAGACCTCGACGCGGTGCGCCGCGAGCTGGGTGCCGAGCGCATCAACCTGGTCGGTGCGTCGTATGGCACGCGGGCCGGGCTCGACTACCTGCGCCAGTTTCCGAAAGCGGTGCGGCGTGTGGTGCTCGATGGGGTGGCGCCACCCGACATGGTGTTGCCGGCCAGTTTTTCAGCCGACGGCCAGGCTGTGTTCGAGGCCATGCTGAGCGGCTGCGAGGCCGACGCGACCTGCCAGCGCCTCGTGCCCGGTCTGCGTGGTGAATGGGCGGCGTGGCTGCAGCGTTTGCCGCAGCGTGTGACGGTGCTGCACCCGCTGAGCGGCCAGCCCGAAACTTTCACGCTGACGCGCGACATGGTGCTGCAGGCGGTGCGCGGCGCCTTGTATTCGCCGGTGCTGGCGCAGGCGTTGCCGGTGGCGATTCATGAGGCGACCCAGGGCCGTGTGCAGGCCTTGTTGACGCTGGGCAGCGGCCTGGCGGCGCGCAAGGGCATGGCCGTTGCGGCGGGCATGCACTTCTCGGTGGTGTGTGCCGAAGACGTGCCGCGCCTGGCACAAAGCACCGACACACCGGGCGCTGATTTTGGCGACCAGGGCGCGCGCCTGTACCAGCGGGTGTGCGCCGACTGGCCGCGTGGCGACCTGCCCGCGGCTTTCTACACGCTGCCCCCGAGCCCCGTGCCGGTGATGCTGCTGAGCGGGGGCCTCGACCCCGCCACGCCACCACGCCACGCTGCGCGGGTGGCGCAGGCCTTGGGCCCCAAGGCGCGCCATGTGATCGTGCCCAACGCCGGCCATGGCGTGATGAGCCTGGGCTGCATGCCCGAGCTGATGCAGCGTTTTTTTGATGCGAAGGATGACGCGGCAGCGCT
>JBBRFR010000250.1:0-6000 GCA_038241485.1 Burkholderiales bacterium | reverse complement strand
GCCCCAGGTTCACGCCAAACACATCAACGCCACTGCGAGGAGAACCCGAATGAATGCCAAGTCCACCAGCGCTGCCGAGGGTTGGTCTGCCCCCGTCGACAAGACCGGCCAGACCGACGACGAAAGGATCGTTGACGTGATGCCCTTGCCTCCCCCCGAGCACCTGGTGCGCTTCTTCCCCATTCGCGGCACCGCCGCCGAGACGCTGATCGCCGAAACGCGCCAGCGCGTGCGCAACATCATGGCGGGCAAGGACGACCGCTTGCTGGTCATCATCGGCCCTTGCTCCATCCACGACCCGGCCGCCGCCGTCGACTACGCCCGCAAGTTGCGCGAGCAGCGCGAGAGGTACGCCGACACGCTGGAGATCGTGATGCGTGTCTACTTCGAGAAGCCGCGCACGACGGTGGGCTGGAAGGGCCTCATCAACGACCCCTACCTCGACGAGAGCTACCGCATTGACGAAGGCTTGCGCATCGCGCGCCAGCTGCTGACCGAGATCAACCGCCTGGGTGTGCCAGCGGGCAGCGAGTTCCTCGACGTGATCTCGCCGCAGTACATCGGTGACCTCATTTCCTGGGGCGCGATCGGCGCGCGCACCACCGAGAGCCAGGTGCACCGCGAGTTGGCCTCGGGGCTGTCAGCGCCAATCGGTTTCAAGAACGGCACCGACGGCAACATCCGCATCGCAACCGACGCCATCCAGGCGGCAGCGCGCCCGCACCACTTCTTGTCAGTGCACAAGAACGGCCAGGTCGCCATCGTCGAAACCAAGGGCAACAAGGACTGCCATGTGATCCTGCGTGGCGGCAAGCTGCCCAACTACGACAAGAGCCATGTGGACGCCGCCTGCAAAGATCTGGACGCCGCCAAGCTGCCCACCACGCTGATGGTTGACTGCTCGCACGCCAACAGCAGCAAGCAGCACGAAAAGCAGATCGACGTGGCGCGTGACGTGGCGGCCCAACTGGTTTCGGGTTCACGCCACATCTTCGGTGTGATGGTCGAAAGCCACCTGAAAGCCGGTGCGCAGAAGTTCAGCGCCGGCAAGGACGACCCGGCCAAACTCAACTACGGCCAGAGCATCACCGACGCCTGCATCGGTTGGGACGATTCACTGACCGTGCTCGACGTGCTGAGTCAAGCAGTCAAGGCCCGCCGCGGCTGAGTTCAGTCGGTGGCGTCGTCGCGGGCCAGGCGTTCGCTGCGCCAGTAGACGTCGTCGCCCCCAAGGCCATCGAGGTTGGCGCGGTTCAGCACCCGCGCCAGCACGAACAGCAAATCGCTCAGGCGATTGAGGTACTGGCGGGGTTCGGCACGCACGGGGTCGGTGGTCGCGAGCGTCACCAGCGAGCGCTCGGCGCGGCGCGCCACGGTGCGGCACACATGCGCAATCGCTGCGCTGCGCGTGCCAGCCGGGAGGATGAACTCCTTCAGGCGCGGCAGCGTGGCGTTGTGTTCGGCCAGCGCTTCGTCCAGGCGCAACACGGCCTCGGCCTTCAGCAGTTCATAACCCGGAATCGACAACTCGCCGCCCAGGTTGAAGAGCTCGTGCTGAATGACCACCAGCAACTCGCGCACCCCATCGGGCAGCGGCTCGGCGAGCAGCACGCCGATGTGCGAGTTGAGCTCGTCCACATCGCCCATGGCCTGGATGCGCAGGTGGCTCTTCGGGACGCGGGTGCCGTCACCGAGGCCGGTGCTGCCGTCGTCGCCGGTGCGGGTGGCGATCTGTGTGAGTCGATTGGCCATGGGTTGGATGGGTGAGGGTGGTGTCAGCTGGCGTTGGAGCTCGACTCGTACTCGATGCCACCGACGAACTTGGCCACGAAGTTGTAGAAGGCGCAGCCGATGGCCGTCATGATGTAACCCATCACCAGGTACACCACCGGCAGCATCAGCATGGCCAGCGCAGACAGTTTGCTCTCGCCGGGCATGAAGGCCGACATGATCAGCATCGCCGGCACCACGACGATCAGCGACATGACGGCCGTCATCACCGCAAAGACCTTCGCGTTCTGATGTGGTGAAAAGCGCTTGATCTGGTGTTTGGTGGTGCTGCCTTGCGCAATGTCGGCCACTGCGGCGCTCGGGGGGACGTATGGGTTTGTTGCGGACATCAATGACTCCCTTGGGTTTTGTAGGCGATGGGTCGCCCAGCTGAGGCCGGGCGCTTGCGATGGTAACGAGCCGCGCGGCCTACAACAATCGGGCCCGCTTCACCGCGTGATAACGGTTGACCAGCGCCACGGCCAGCGCATCGGGCTCTACGTCGACCGACAAGGCATCGTGCCCCGTCACGCGGCGAAAGGCGTCGCTGCGGCTTTGTGAGAACAGGTGCGCACCGGCCACCTCCAGTGCGCGTTGTTCATCGACGATCGGTTGCTCAGCCAGCTCGCGCAACACCCGCTCGCGCAGGCTGGCCACCAGCACCAGGTGGCGGGTGCGCAGCAGCTTGAGGGCGGGGGTCAGCTCGGCGGCATCTTCGTCGCGGAAGTTGGTGATGACGATGACCAGCGCACGTTTGTGCTGCGCGCGCAGCAGGTCTTGTGCGGCCAGCAGGTAGTCGGAATGGGTGGTGCCGGGTTCGATGTCGTAGAGCCGCGCCATCAGCGCGTTCAGCGTGGCCGTGCCCTTGCGCGGTGCAAAACGGCGCTGCTGGCCGGCGGCATTGCCGAAGGTGATGGCGCCCACCTCGTCGCCTTCTTTCAGCGCCACGTAGCTCAAGAGCATCAGGGCATTGAGTGCCTGGTCGAAGTGGCTGCCGTCGGCACTGGCCACGCCTTCGTCGGCGCGCATGCGGCGGCCGCAATCGAGCAGGAACATCACGCACTGGTCGCGCTCGTCCTGGAACTCGCGCACGATGGGTTTGCCGTAGCGCAGCGTGGCCTTCCAATCGATGTGGCGGACCGGGTCGCCTTGTTTGTATTCGGCGAGTTGTTTGAAGTCGGTGCCCATGCCGCGCTGCGGGTAACTCTTGATGCCGATTTGCGCCAGCCGCCGGTCACCCGCCAGCCAGGCGTAGCGCGCCACCGCGGCGAAGTTGGGGTAGACGTGCAGCCGCTGGCCCGCGCCGCGTGTGCGCAGCAGCTCGACGCTGCCGCCGCGCGAGCGCAGCCGCAGTTGGGTGGCGCCCAACTGCACCGGGCCGCGTTGGTGGGGTGTGACGGTGTAGCGCAGTTCGAGCCGTTTGCCGGCCGGCGAGCGCACCTGCTGCGGCAGGCCCTCGAAGCCCAGGCGCGGGTCGACTTCATCAAACAGCGTCAGCGCCCACGCATGCGGCCCATCGTTGACCAGGGTCAGGTGCAGCACCCGCGGCACACCCAGCGCCAGCGCGTCGGGCAGAGCGCGCTCGGTGGTCAGCGGCGCCTGGCGCCAAGCACGCAGAGTGAGCCACAAGTCGGCCACCACCCAGGCCACGCCCGCGCCCAGCGCCACGGCACTGGCTTGAATCATGTGGACGAGCGGCACCCCGAGCACGAGCGCGATGGCGCAGGCCACCGCGGCGCCGGTGAGCACCAGCACCGAGGCGCGGCTGGGGATGATCTGGCGCATGCGCGAGCGCTTTACAGACGAGGCGCTTCAACGCTGTCGAGCACACCCGCCAGCAGCTCGCCGATCGCGCGCCCTTCGAGCTGTGCATCGGGCGCGAGCATCACGCGGTGCCTCAGCGCGGCTTGCGCGTGGCGCTTGATGTCGTCGGGGGTGACGAAGTCGCGGTTGTCCATCAGCGCGGTGGCGCGGGCGGCGCGCACCAGCGCGATCGCGCCGCGGGGCCCCGAGCCCGAGGCCAGGCCGGGCCACCCGCGGGTGCTGCGCACGATGCGCACGGCGTAGTCGAGCACCTTGTCGTCAACGCGGATGAAAGCCACCATGCGCTGCAGCGCGAGCACGGTGCGCTCGTCGAGCTTGGGCGTGATGGCATCGAGCGGGAACTGGTCGCCGGTTTGCTGCTCGGTGGTGCGTTTGACGATGGCGGTTTCTTCGTCGTGCGGCGGGTAGCCGATGTCGATCTTGAACAAAAAGCGGTCGAGCTGCGCTTCGGGCAGCGGGTAGGTGCCTTCGGTGTCGATCGGGTTCTGTGTGGCCAGCACCATGAAGGGCCGCGGCAGCGTGAGCGTCTGGCCTTCGAGCGTGACCTGGTACTCCTGCATCACTTCGAGCAGCGAGCTTTGTGTCTTGGCCGGTGCGCGGTTGATTTCATCGGCCAGCAGCAGGTTGGTGAACACCGGCCCGCGGTGCACCCGCAGCGAGCCGATGGGCGTGCTGGCATCACCACGCGACTCAAGTACCGAGTGGCCGGTGATGTCGGAGGGCATCAGGTCGGGCGTGAACTGCACCCGCGCATAAGCGAGCGACATCGCCTTGGCCAGCGAGCGTGCGAGCAGCGTCTTGCCCAAGCCGGGCACCCCTTCGATCAACACGTGGCCAGAGGCGACGAGTGCGACCAGGATCTGCCCAACCGCCGCTTGCTGCCCGACCACGGCCTTGCCCACTTCGTTGCGCAACTCATCAAGCAACTCGGCCGCGCGGCTCAGGTCGGTGGGTTTGATCTGCATGGGCTTGTTCCTTAAGGGCGAGGAGATGGGCGAGGGCTTTGGTGGTGCTGCGCCAGCACACGGCGCGCGGTTTCCAGCAATTCGAGCGTGGCGGGCAGGTCAACCCGTTTGCGCGCCAGGCTCTTGTCGAGCGCCAGGCCGAGCGCGGTGGCGTCGAGGCCGGTGTGTTGGGCGATGGCGGCGGCGCGCTGGCTGCGCTCGAGCGTGTCGTAGCCGCGCACATGGCCGCGGGCGGCCGCCTCCAGCGCGCGGATTTGTGCGGCGAGCAGTGCCTCGGGGCCTTGCCGGCGTAAGAACAGGGCGGTGCCGCTGATCTGCTCGGCCATTGAGCGGCGGCCGGTGGGTGTTTGTGCGGCCAGCGGGCCAAACCGCCGCGCGCCGCGCCACAAGGCCAGCAGCAGTGCGGCGGCGCCGAGCACCACCACCACCCAGGCCTGCTGCCACAGCCAACTGAGCAAAGGCGCGCGCGCTTCTTCGCTGACAAACCAGACCTGCGCCCCCGGTCGGGCCTGCAGCGCCGCCACGGCGGCCAGGCCGTTGTCGCCCTTGAGCACACGCTCGTTGTCGAGCAGGCCCAAGGGCAGGATCACGGTGACCTGCCCCCGGCCGAGCGCGGCGCGCAGCATGATCGGGCCGTCGCGGCCTTCGAGGGCCCACAGCGGCGGTGTGGTGGATTGCAGTTTCCAGCCCGAGGCCACGTAGTTGCAGATCTTGAAACGGCGCCCACCGTCGGCGTAGCTGGCCGGCACGCTGTCGGGCTCGACGGTGTCGAGGCAGGGGGTGGGCGGCTTCAGGCCGAAGCGCCGCATCGTGGCGTCGGTGGCGGTTTCTTCTGCTGCTTCGCCTTCGTCGTCGTGGTCGACGTCAACGGCGTCTTCTTCTTCGTCGTCCGCGGGCTCGGGCTTTTTCTTGCGCGGTGGCTCCAGCTGGCTGATGGGCAACCAGCCCTTGAGCTGCTTGTGGCCCAGGTTGTTGGCGTACAGCACGAGGTGGCCTCCGCCTTCGACCCAGCCCTTGAGCCGCTGCGCGCGCTCGGGGAACAAGTCCCAGTACCACGAGGTCAGCAGCAAGCTGGCACGTGGCGGGGGCAGGCTCGACAAGCTGCTTGGTGTGGCCACGGTCGCGCCCAGGCGGCGCACCAACTGCTGGGTGACGTGAAGCGGGTTCTTCGCGGCCTCGCCGCGGGCAGGGCGCGGCACGTCGACCTCGACCCACTCGGTGCACGAGGCCACCCAGGCGGTCATGCCCAGCAGGATCAAAACCAGCGCGCCCCGCACCAGCCAATCCCGGCTCAACATGTCGGCCCCCCGGCGACCTGGTACGGTCGCCGGCCCCCCGAGCGGGCGCGGGGGGGGGGGGGGGGGGGGCCGCGCGCGGGCCCCGCCCCCGCCAAATGCACCGCCGGGGTGAGGGGGCGGCGGGCGGCGGCGGGGCCGCCCCG
>JBBRFR010000249.1:0-6002 GCA_038241485.1 Burkholderiales bacterium | reverse complement strand
AGCGCCTTCAGCGGGCCGGGCATGTCTTCGCTGGCGATCATCTCCATGGTGTTCTTCACCACGGCCACATAGTCTTCGGGCAGGTGCTTGCTGTCGGTACGCGGATAGGTCAGCGCCTTGTGCTTCTCATACAGCGCCTGCGCGATGCTGAGCGTGGTCTTGGCGCTGAAGCCAAAACGCGAGTTGGCTTCGCGTTGCAAGGTGGTCAGGTCGTACAGGCCGGGCGCGCTCTGCGTGCTGGGCTTGCTCTCTTCGGTGACGGTGGCGGGCTGGCCACGGGCGGCGTCGGCAATGGCCTGCGCGTCTTTGGCGTTCCACAGGCGGTCGGCGCGCAACTCGGCGTCGTCGGGGTTCTTCTTCCACTTGGGGTCGAACCACTTGCCTTCGTACTCGCCGGCTTGTGCGGCAAAGCTGGCCTTGATTTCCCAATAGTCGCGCGACACGTGCTTGCGGATCTTTTCTTCACGCTCGACCACGATGCTCAGCGTGGGCGTCTGCACGCGGCCGACGGTGGTGAGAAAAAAACCACCATCGCGCGAGTTGAACGCCGTCATGGCGCGAGTGCCGTTGATGCCCACCAGCCAGTCGGCTTCCGACCGGCAACGCGCGGCGTCGGCCAGCGGCAGCATCTGCTTGTCGCTGCGCAGGTGGTCGAAGCCGTCGCGAATGGCCGCCGGCGTCATGCTCTGCAGCCACAGCCGCTTGACCGGGTGCTTGCTCTTGCTGTGCTGCTGGATCAGGCGAAAGATCAGCTCACCTTCGCGGCCCGCGTCACAGGCGTTGATGAGCTCGGTGACGTCTTTGCGTTTCACCAGCTTGACGATGGCGTTCAAGCGCCCCTTGCTCTTGTCGATCGGGTTCAGGTCGAAGTGCGGCGGGATCACCGGCAGGTTGGCAAAGCTCCACTTGCCGCGCTTCACGTCGAACTCTTCCGGCGCCTTGATCTCCAGCAGGTGGCCCACGGCCGAGGTGACGAGGTGGTGCTCGCCTTCGAAGTATTCGTCGTGCTTCTCGAACTTGCCTGCGGTGGGCGTCAGCGCCCGCACGATGTCCTGTGCGACCGACGGCTTCTCCGCAATGATCAAAGCTTTGCTCATGGCTCTTTCTGTGTTCTGGGCGCCGATGGTCGGCGCCCTCTCTACAATCTGGGCTTCTCGCGCGTATACGCGTGCGCACACAGGTGCGGGCACACACGCAGGCACGCACCCATGAATTCAATGTACCCAAACAAACCGATGACGCAAGCCCAGATCGGCAAGCCCCGCGCCAAGACCCGCACTTCGACCCTACCGAGTGATCCTCCCGCCGCCAAGCCCAGCGGACGGCGCATCCAGGTGCGCCGCAGCGGCGTGCACGGCAAGGGGGTGTTTGCACTGGCGCCCATCGCCAAGGGCGAGATCATCATCGAATACAAGGGCGAGGTCATTTCCTGGCCCGAAGCCCTGCGCCGCCACCCGCACGACCCGGAAGACCCGAACCATACCTTCTACTTCGAGCTCGAAACCGGGGATGCCATCGACGCCAAGCACGGCGGCAACGCGGCGCGTTGGATCAACCACGCCTGCAAGCCCAACTGCGAGGCCGACGAGATCAATGGCCGTGTTTTCATCAAGGCTTTGCGCGCCTTGAAGCCGGGCGAGGAGCTGTTTTACGACTACGGCCTCTCGATCGACGCCCCCTACACGGCGAAGTTGAAAAAAGAATACGAATGCCGCTGCGGCGCCAAGACCTGCCGCGGCACCATGCTGTCGCCCAAGAAATAAACCACGCCGATGAACGAACCGCTGCAATGGGGCGCCGAGTCGCTTTGGCAACAGCTGGAGCCGCTGTTGCCGGGTCTGAGCGTCGAGGTGGTCGCGCGCAGCGCCTCCACCAACACCGCGCTGCTCGAGCGCGCGCGGGTGCGTTTGGAGCCCGCCACCGACGAGCTGGTGCAGGTGCGCAAGAGCATCGAGAGCGCCGCTTTCGGCCGCCGCGCCGCCGACGTGCAGCCTTGCTTGCTGGTGGCCGAGCACCAAACCGGCGGGCGTGGCCGCATGGGCCGGGTGTGGCAGGCCGCCGCGGGGGCATCGCTCACCTTTTCTCTCTCGTTGCCGATGAACCCCACCGATTGGTCGGGCCTCTCGCTGGCGGTGGGCGTGGCCCTGGCTGACGCCCTGGAGCCGGCCCAAGCTTGCGGCCCGGCGCGCATCGGCCTGAAGTGGCCCAATGACTTGTGGCTGATGGACGAGCCCGACGGCGCAGCGCCGGGCCGCAAGCTCGGTGGCATCTTGATTGAAACCGTGATGGCGGGCCCGACCCGCCTCGCGGTGGTGGGCATCGGCCTGAACGTGTTGCCCCAGCCACTTGAAGAGCTCAGCAGCGGCTACGCCTGCTTGCAAGAGCTCAACCCCGCCGCCTCGGCCCCGTGGGCGCTGGAGCAGGTGGCCGCGCCGCTGGTGCGGGCGCTGCGCGAGTTCGAAAGCCACGGCTTCGCGCCCTTCGCCGAGCGTTTTGCCGCCCGCGACCTGCTGCGCGGCCGCGCCATCACCACCAGCCAGGCCAACCTGCCCGAGGGTGTGGCCCAAGGGGTGACGGCCAGCGGCGCGCTCCTGGTGCAAACCGGCAGCGGCCTGCACGAGGTAAGCAGCGGCGAGGTGAGTGTGCGACTCGACCGCGGCGCCGACGCGCCCGACACCGAGAGCCCCGTTTCATGCTGAGGCTGCTGGTGGTGGTGCTGGTGCTGGCCAACTTGGCCTTCTACGCCTGGACGCAGGGCCTGCTCGACAACGTGGTCGGTGTGCGCTCGCGCGGCGACCGCGAGCCCGACCGGATGAGCCGCCAGGTGCGCCCCGAAGTCATCCGCGTGCTGTCACCGGCCAGCGCCGTGGCGGTAACCGACACGCTCCCTGCCTGCCTGGAGGCCGGGCCTTACACGCCGACTCAGATCGCCGCGGCCGAGGGCGTGCTGCAAACCGTGTTGCCACCCGGCAGCTGGGTCAGCACCAAAACCGAAACCCCTGCGGTCTGGATCGTCTTCATGGGCAAGTACCCCAACCGCGAGGCCTTGCAGAAAAAGGCCGACGAGTTGAAGCGGCTGAAAATCAGCTACGAGGAGCTGCGCAACAACCCCGAGCTAGAAGATGGCCTGGCCCTGGGCCGCTACGACAACCGCGCCGCCGCCGACAAGGCGCTGGCCGACGTGGTTCAGAAGGGCGTGCGCACCGCCCGCGTGGCGACGCTGGCGCAAGCCGTGCTCACGCACAGCCTGCGCGTGGAGCGCGCCGACATCACCTTGCAAAACCGCCTGGCCGGCCTGCGCGCCGAGGCGCTATTGGGCAAGGCGTTTGTGCCCTGCCCCAACCCCCGGCCCTGAGGCACGGCGGGCCAGCACCACCACGGCCATCGCCAGGCCGGCAAGCCAGGCCCAGCCGAGTGCGCCGCCACCGCTGTCGCCGTTGCCGCGTGGGGGCCCGGTGTCCTGCGGTGCGCCGATCGCATGACGAACTGCCGCTTCAGCGTCGAGCACGCCCGCACCGCAGGTGCTGGTGGTGCATACACAGGCGCCGGAGTCGTTCGCCGAGCACAACGGCACCCCGTTGGCCTGCACATGCGGGCGCGCCGTGACCTGCAGGCCACCGATGATCTGCGGCCCGCTCAAGCGCGGGTTGGCGCTGAGCATCAGGCTGATCACGCCCGAGACGATGGGTGCCGAGAAGCTGGTGCCAAAGACACGGGCGTAGTCGGGGGTGTCCGGCGACTCGGCGCCGCTATTGAAGACGGTCAACAGGCCGTCGTCGCTGTCAGGGTCACCACCCACGGTGGAGATGAGCACCCGCGCGCCAAAGTTGGAGTAACCCGCCTTGAGTCCATCGCGCGCGAGCGCGGCCACCCCCACCACACCGGCGCAGCTGGCCGGGCGGGTGACGGCGCCTTGCTCGTTGCCGGCGGCGGCCACCACCACCACACCATGGGCCGCCAACTCGTCGATGGTGTTCTGGTACAGGTTGCCGCAAGCGGCGCTGCCACCGAAACTGATGTTGATGATGCGCGCCGGGTTGAGGTTGGTCGGCGCACCGGCCACCGCCAGGCCGGCCGCCCAGCGCATGCCGTCGGTGATGTCGACCACGGTGGCGCCGCATTTGCCGGCCACCCGCACCGGCAGCACACGGCCGTTCCAGCTGATGCCGGCCACGCCGAGGGTGTTGTTGGTGGAGGCCGCCACCATACCGCTGACGATGGTGCCGTGCCAGGAGCTGTCCTGGACCAGGCAGCCTTCATACAACACCGGCTCGTTGGCAACGTCGAGCGACGACACCCAGTCGCCCGGGTCGCTGGGGTCGGCATCGCGGCCGTTGCCGTCGTTGGCGTACCCCGTTTCCGACACGAAGTCATAGCCATTGAGGGTGCGGCCAGTCAGGTCGGGGTGGTTGGTGATGCCCGTGTCGAGCACAGCCACAACTGCCGAGGCGCGGCCTTGCTCCAGGCGCCAGGCGTTTTGCACCCCCGGCGCGCCCCAGCTGGGCGACGAGCCCCCGGCCGTCTCGCCCGGTGGGCGCAGCCACCACTGGCCGAGGTCGGCGGCCGATACGAAAGGGTAGTAAAGATCGTTGGGAATGGGCGCGGCTTGCAGCAGGCGCTCGCGCGCGTTCAGCTCAACCCACTCCACATCAGGCTGGCCGAGCAAACGTTGGGCCATCACCTGCGCTTCAGCCACCGGCAGTTGGCGGCCAAAGTTGAAGTGCTGAGCGGCGCGCCCCGCCGGTCGTACACGCACCTCGGTCATGCGCGCGGCCTGCAGCACTCGGTTCAGGCGGCTGGTTTCGGCCGCACGCGAACTGACGCTCAGCGCCGCCATGCGCTCATGCGTGGGGGCGTTCTTGAACTTGACGATCAGGCCGTCGACCGGCTGCGCCATCGCGGCACCCGCCAACCCAAGAGCCAAGGACACAGCCCCTACGGCACGGAACCCGGCAGCAACACAACAACGCATCAATCCTGGCTCCTTGCGACCTCATCGGTCATTTGTGCAACGGGCGGCGGCGCACGGCCGTTGACAAGGGCTGCGCTTGCAGCCGCAGGTTGCGCTGCCACTGCAGCGCGATCACCCCCATCGCCAGGCCGAGCAACCAGGCCAGGCCGAGCCCCCCACCGCCGCTGTCACCGCTGCCCACGACGAGCGGGGGGGTGGTCGCGGTGGCGGCCAGCACATCGATGCTGCGGCTGACGTTCGATTGCGCACCGGTGCTGTCGGTCACGCTCAGGCTGACGACCAGCTGGCCCACGGCGCTGGGCGTGAAGCTGGCGCTGGCGCCGTTCACGTTGGCGAGGGCGGTGACGATGCCGCCGCCGTCGCTCAGCGCCCATTGGTAGGTGGTGATCGTGCGCGGGCTCAACGCGAAGGACGAGGCCGCACTGAGGGTGATGGCCTGGGCCGGTTGCGGTGTGTCATCGCTCAGCGTGATGCGCGCCTGCACACCGAGGCTGGCGGCGGTCACCGCCTTACCGGCGTCGAGCATGCCGGCACCGCAGGTGCCGGTGGTGCAGTAACACTCCAGCTGATCCACCCCATTGGGCGCGCGGCAGGCGATCACGCCGGTGTCAGCGCCGATGGTCGGAAAGGGTCGCGCGCTGGCCTGCAGCGCTGTGCGCACATCGGCCACGGTCATGGCCGGCCGCGCCGAGAACATCAGGCCGACCGTGCCGGCCACCAGCGGCGCCGAAAAGCTGGTGCCGACCGAGATGTTGTTGCCGTCGGAGTAGACCGAACTTGCGACCACCGGCGTGGTGGTGCCGGCATTGGTGGTGGTGAGGATGGGGTAGAGGCAGGCGCCTGTTTCGTTCACACAGTTGCCACCGGGTGCGGCGATGGCCACCTGGGTGCCCACGTCAGAAAAGCCGACCTTGGTGCCCACATGGCGCATGCCGGTGACGGCGATCACGCCGGGGCAGTTGGCGGGGGACGAGACGGCATGGCCGGCGCTGTTGCCGGCCGAGGCGACGATCACGACACCCGCGGCCGT
>JBBRFR010000248.1:0-6003 GCA_038241485.1 Burkholderiales bacterium | reverse complement strand
TGGCGCGAGCGCGCCTTCAGTTTGCGGCCAATGCTCGCCAGCAGCGCGTCCCCCGCGGCGTGGCCGGCGCTGTCGTTGATGTGCTTGAAGCGGTCGAGGTCGATGAACAGCAGCGCGCTTTGTTCGGTGCTGCGGCGCAGGCGAAAGATCTCTTGCTCCAGCATGTATTCGAAGTGGCGGCGGTTGTGCAGCTTGGTCAGGTGGTCGTGGCGCAATTGCCATTGTGTTTCGGCCTCATGGCGCTTGCGCTCGGCAATGTCTCTGAAGGCCACCACCACACCCACACACTCGTCGTCTTGGTGTTGCGGGCGCACGGTGCACTCGACGTTGACCAGCTCGCCGTCGGTGCGCCAGAACACCGTCTCCCAGTTGCTGAGCGAGTCGCCCAACTCATAGGCTTGCTGCAAGAAGCAGGTTTCGGCGGGCACCGGGCGGCCCCGTTCGTCGGCATGGTGGATGCGCTCGTGCGCCTGCAGGCCCACCAGCTCGTCTTCGTGTGTGCACTGCAAGAGGCGCAGTGTGGTCGGGTTGACGAAGGTGATGCGCCCGCTGCGGTCGACGCCAAACACCCCGTCGCCCACCGACGCGAGGATCAGCTCCAGCCGCTGGCTCTCGGCCTTCAGGCGCTGCTCACGTTCGCGCAGGCGGGCCATGCTGTCGACGCGCGCGATGAAGAGCTCATCAGACTCGTTCTTGAACATGCACTCCATCGCGCCGGCTTCGAGGCAGTCGCTGATCAGGCCGTCTTCATACGAGCCGGTCAGCACCGCCAGCGTGAGGTCGCGCGTGGCGGGCAGCTCACGCAGTGCGCGGCACAGCGCGGCGCCGTTCAGGCCAGGCATGAAGTAGTCGATCACCGCCAGGTCGAAGCGCTCGGTGCGCACCTTGGCGAGTGCGGCTTCGGCGTGCTCGCAAGCCACCACCGCATAACCGTGATTGCGCAGCACCCGCTGGTACTTGGTGCGGCTGGTGCGCGAGTCGTCGACCAGCAGCACCTTGAGGGCGTTGGGCGACTCGGCATTCGGCCGCGTCTTGTTGGCCACCTGGGCGAGCAGGCCGCGCACCAGGCGCGGCACCTCCGAGGGCCGCTGCAAGCGCAGCACCTGCGTGAACGGGCGCTCGGTGGCGAGGCGCGCGTCCACATGCGCCGGGTCGGCGGCCAGCACGAGCAAGGCCACCTGGCGGCAATCGGGTTTGTGCAGACGGTGGGTGAGCGCCTGGCAGATGGCGGCTGGCGTCGTCGACCAACCGACGATCACCGTGCCCAGGCCGCGCGCGAGCTCTTGTTCCAATGCAACCAGCGCAGCTTCATCGGCCGGCATTGCGAGCACGTTGAAGCCGTGGCGCAGCAGCAGCTTTTCCATGCCACGGCGCAGGGTGGGAGAAGACTCGATGAGCAGCAGCCGGTGCATGGCCGAAATGGTAGGGGGCCGATTGCCTGCATGGGCGTGCCATTTCGTGACGGAGTGGCGCAAAGCCCGAAGGGCCGAGAGCGGGCTCGGTTAGGCTGTGCCAAACACCACGCTTCGCACCTCGTGCGCACCCCCGTGAAACACGCCTTTCCCCTCGCGCTTGCCGCTCTGCTCACCGCGTGTGTGGTGGTGCCACGCACCGACAGCGTGTACGACCCCGACTGCCAGATGCAGCGCCGCCAGATGACGCTCGAGGTGCAGCAAATCGGTGCCTTCGGCGGCTGCGTCAACGACGGCTGCGCGGTTCTGCTGGTGGGCATTGGTGTCGTGGCGGCTGCGAGTGCGGTGGTGTCGGGCAGCATCGCGGTGGTGGGCAACGTGGTGTATTGGGTCGAGCAGCGCGGGCAGTGCAGGCCACCGCCTGCACGCTGAGGCCTCAGAGCCCTGCGTGCGCATGCGGCCCATGCGCCGCAAGCTGATGGCCTGCACCAGCAGCGAGGCCAGCGTGGCGAGCATGAAGCCACCGGCCACACCGAGTGGCACCAAGGCCTGCGACAGCACGAAGCAGAACGCGACAAACCAATAGAGCCCGGTCGCCATGGCGCGGAGCAGCAGCTTGAGCGCGAGCAAGACCGGCTTTCAGGCCGTGGGTGGGGTGGGCAGCTCGCCCACCGCCGCGCGGTAGGCGTGCCAGGTGGCGTGGCCCAGCACCGGCCCGACCACCAGCAGCCCGAGGAACCACGGCAACAAGGCCAGCACCACCAGCCCGGTGATCAGTGCGCCCCAGCACAGCAGCACAAAGGTTTGTGTGAGCACCAAGCGCAGGCTGGTGAGGGCGGCGGTGATGGCGTCGGTCTGGCGATCAAGAATCATCGGGATCGACACCACGCTCACCGAATAGATCAGCCCCGCAAAGAGCGCGCCGACCCCGAGGTAGGCGACCACGAAGCCGATGTTTTCCAGCGCCAGCACCTTGAGCAGCGAGCCCTTGAAATCGGGCATGCCGTCGAAGCTGACCGCAAACACCACCAGCGCGGCGCGGCCCCACAGCATCTCAAGCACCAGCAGCGCAAAGCCGAAGATCGCCAACGTGCCGATACGCGTGCGCCAGGCCAGCAGCGAGTCGACGAAGTGCGGCGCGTCGCCACGCTCGAGCTGCTGGCTCACGCGGTACAGGCCCATGCACATGAACGGCCCCATCAGAAGAAAGCCCGCTGACAACGCAAGCACGTAGACCGGCGCGTACCGGAACACCGCCAGCAGCGCCCAGCCCATGGCCACAAAACACGCGCCGTAGAAAAGGCCGATCGCCGGGGCGCGCAGGAAATCGCGCACACCCAAGCGCAGCCAGTGCCCGAGCTGGCGCAGTTGCAGCGGGCGCAGCGGGATGTCGAGCGCGGTGCTCGGGGGCGCGGTGTCGGGGCTGGGTTCGAGCGACATGGGTGGTGTCGAATATGGCGGCCATTGCAGCACGGCGTGCCCCTCGTTCTCCCCGATACACAAGCCACTTTGTCGCGATAGTCTGGCCGCAATGAGCGACACCACCGGGCATGACGCCGCCTATTACGCCCGCCGCCTGGTCGACCATGCGCCCTCGCTGCTCGCCTACTGGGGCCGCGACTTGCGCTGCCGCTATGCCAACCCGGCCTACGGGCGCTGGTTCAAGGCCGACCCTGAGCAACTGATCGGCGCGCGGATGCCCGAGCTGCTGGGTGAACGCTGGGCGCTCAACCAGCAGCACGCCCTGGCCGCGCTGCGGGGCGTAGCGCAGACCTTCGAGCGCCACATCACCGCGCCCGACGGCAGCACCCGCTACAGCCTGGCCCACTACGTGCCCGACATCGTTGACGGCGAGGTGCTCGGTTTCACGGTGCAGGTCACCGATTTCACCCAGGCCAAGAAGGCGGAAGCCGCTCTGCGCGCCGAGATGGCCGAGCGCGCGCGTGCCTACGAGCTTTTGCGCGAGAGCGAGGTCGCCTTGCGCGAGACCCAGCGGTTGGGGCAGATCGGCGGCTGGGCGTGGGACCTGGCCAGCGACACCAGCATCTGGTCGGAAGAGCTTTACGCCCTCCTGGGCTGCGACCCGGCGCTCCCCCCGCCGGTCGGTGCCGAACACGGCAAGTTGTATGCGCCCCACAGCTGGGAGGCGCTGCGCGCCGCGGTGAGGCGTGCCCTCAAGACCGGCGAGTCGTATGCGGTCGAGGTCGAGTACCACCGGCCCGACGGCAGCATGGGCTGGCTCGAAGCCCGTGGCGAAACGGTGCGCAACGAGGCCGGGCATATCGTCAAGCTGCGCGGTGTGGTGATGGAAATCACCCACCGCCGCCAAGTGCAGGAAGCCCGCCTACAACGCGACCTGGCGGAGGCTGCCAGCCGCAACAAGACGCAGTTCCTGTCGCGTGTGAGCCATGAGCTGCGCACTCCCCTCAACGCCGTGCTCGGCTTTGCGCAGCTGAGCGAGATGGACGAAACGCTCAACCCCAAACACCGCCAGTGGGCCGCCGTCATCATGAGCAGCGGGCAACACATGCTCGACCTCATTGAAGACATCCTCGACCTCTCGGGCGCCGAACTGGGCCACCTCAACGTGGCCCCGGTCGACATGGACCTGAGCGCTTTGGTGTTGGCCAGTGTGGCCGAGCTGGGCATGCTGGCCGACCAGGACCAGGTGAGCTTGGTGCCGCAGCTGCCGCAGGGTGTGCCGCTGCGGGTGATGGGCGACCCCCGGCGGGTGCGCCAGATCGTCAACAACCTGCTGTCGAACGCCATCAAATACAACCACGCGGGTGGCCGTGTCACGCTGAGCGCGATCGACCGCGGGCCGGTGGTCGAGCTGCGGGTTGAAGACACCGGCGTGGGCATGTCGGCGGCGCAACTCCAGCGCATGTTCACTCCTTTCGACCGCTTGGGGGCCGAGTCGACTGGCGTCAAAGGCCGTGGCATCGGCCTGGCCTTGGCCAAGAAGCTGGTCGAGATGATGGGCGGCGAGATCCGCGTGCACAGCCAGCCCGGCGCGGGCTCGTCGTTTGCGGTCACGCTGCCGTCGGCACAATCGCATGCATGACCGACGAGGGCACCCCCCGCCTCTGCCCCCATTTTTGTCCTCGCATCACGCTGCAAACCCTGGGCCGCGGTGACGCCTTGTTGGGCCTCAAGCCGACCGGCGCGATGGGGCCGCGCGGGCCCGAGGTCACCGTCGCGTCGATCGACTGGGTGTATGTCGGTGAGGGCGGCCGCCGGTTTGAGGTGCCCGCGCCCACCTCGGTGCTGAACAGCCGCGCACCCGCCCTGCAACTGGTGCTCGACACGCAAGGCCGCGAGTGGCATTTGCAGCGCGACCGCGCGGGCGAAGCCGATGCGCTCGACGCGGTGTGGGCGGCCGGCCTGCAGCCTTTGCCCGCCGACGCCTTGCAGTGGCGCGCGCACGATGTGGCGCGGCCCACAGGGCCGCTGTGGACCCTGGTGCAAGAAGACTTTTTCGGTGACTTCTGGGCCGATGTGCTGCCGCAGTGGCAGGCCCAGGGCTGGGCCATCGTCGTGCGGCCGGGTTTTGCGCACGAGACCTTGTTGGTCGACGCCTGGCGCCTGCTCATCGACCCGGTGAGTGGTGAGCTGCTGGGCAAGCAGCCGGCCGCGCCTTTGCGCCGCGCCGAGGGGGTGAAAGCCTTGCACCTGCCCGAGCGTGAAGGTTCGTGGATGTTGTCGCTCGGTGTTGAGATCGCCGGCGAAACCTGGGACCTGGTGCCGCTGCTGGCCGACCTGCTCAAACGTGACGGCCGCTGGCTCGACGCGCGCAAGATCGCCGCCATCGACGACCAGGCGCTGATCCGCCTGCGTGCGCCCGGAGGCCGGCGCATCGACGCACCGGCCGCGCCTTTGAAGGCCATCGTCGGTGCGATGGTGGATCTGCTCACCGACCCGCGCCGCAGCGCCGGGCCGATCCCACTCTCGTCATGGGAGGCGCAGCGCCTGGATGTGTTGCGCCTGAGCCTGATGGACACGCAGGCGCAGCGTGCCGGGCCGCACGGCGCCTGGCAGCTGCAGGGCGAGGCCGGCCTGCGATCGCTCGCGCAGCGCCTGCAAGGCGTGGGTGAGCCGCAGCCGGTGCTCGCGCCCGATGGCCTGGGCGTGCAACTGCGGCCGTATCAGCTGCAAGGTGTGGCCTGGTTGCAGTACCTGCGCGAGCAGCGGCTCGCCGGCATCCTGGCCGACGACATGGGCCTGGGCAAAACGGCCCAGGCGCTGGCGCATTTGCTGATCGAGCAACAGGCGGGCCGGCTCGACCTGCCAGCCCTGGTGGTGTTGCCCACCTCGCTCATCTTCAACTGGCAGGCCGAAACAAGGCGCATGGCGCCGTCGCTGCGCCTGCTCACGCTGCAAGGCCCCGAGCGTGCCAAAGACTTTGTGCGCATGGCCGAGCACGACGTGGTGCTCACCACCTACCCGCTCTTGTGGCGCGACATCGAGGCGCTGGCCGCGCAGCCGTTTCACCTGCTGATCCTCGACGAAGCGCAGACGGTGAAGAACGCCGGCAGCCGCGCGGCCGACGCGGTGCGGCGCATCGACGCGCGGCACCGCCTGTGCCTGACCG
>JBBRFR010000247.1:0-6035 GCA_038241485.1 Burkholderiales bacterium | reverse complement strand
AAGAGATAGAGAGCAATGCGGTGTCGGTCTACATCCACCAGCTGCGCCGCAAGCTGGGCGCGGAGTTCATTCAGAACATGCGTGGCGTGGGGTATTTCGTTCCTCAATGAACACCATCCGCACACGCTTGTTGTTGGCCCTGCTGGGCATGCTGGCGCTCGTCGCCCTCGTGATGGGGGTGGTGACCTACCGCAGCGTGCTGACCGAAACCGAAGCCCTGTTTGACTACCAGCTCAAGCAGATGGCGCTCTCGCTGCGCGACCAGGGCGAGATCGACGCCAACCAGGCCGACGCGCTGGCCGACGAGCAGTTCGACTTCGTGGTGCAGATCTGGACCATGGACGGCCGCAACATCTACGCCACCCGCAACCACCGCGCCTTGCCCACCCGCGCGCTGCTGGGCTTTGCCGACGTGCCCGTGGACGGCCAGACCTGGCGCACCTTCAGCGTGGCCACGCCGGGGCGGGTGATCCAGGTGGCGCAGCCGGTGGGCATTCGCCAGCGGCTGGCGGCCAACGCGGCCTTGCGCAGCGTGATGCCGCTTTTGCTGCTGGCGCCGGTGATGGCGCTGATGGCCTGGTGGCTGGCGTCGTTGACGCTCGCGCCGCTGCGCCGTGTGGTGGCCGAAGTGCGCTCGCGCGACGAGCAGCTGCTGCAGCCGCTCACCGAGCAAGGCCTGCCCGACGACGTGTCGCCCCTGGTCAGCGCCCTCAACGGACTGCTGCAGCGCCTGGGTCAGACGCTGGAGACGCAGCGCGCCTTTCTTTCCGATGCGGCCCACGAGCTGCGCTCGCCGCTGACAGCGCTCAAGCTGCAGATCGGCTCGCTCAAACGTGCGCCCGATGACGCGGCGCGAGGGGACGCCATCGCGGCCTTGTCCGACGGCATCGACCGCGCCGCGCGCATCGTCGAACAACTGCTGACCCTGGCTCGCAGCGAGCCGGGTGCACAGCCCGCCACGCTTGCGCCGCTCGATCTGAGCGAAGTGGTGCGACAGGCGGTGGCCGACACCGTGCCCTATGCGATCTCGCGCGGAGCCGAGTTTGTGCTGCACGCCGATGCCCCGCTGAGTGTGCATGGCGACAAGCTGGGCCTGGCCGTGCTGGTGCGCAACCTGGCCGACAACGCGGTGCGTTACTCACCCAAGGGCTCACGCGTGGAGTTGCGTGTGTTCAGCGACGCGGGTGTGCCCACGCTGCAGGTTGACGATGCTGGCCCCGGCATCCCACCCAGTGAACGCGAGCGGGTGTTCGACCGCTTCTACCGGCGCGCCGCGGGTGGTGAAGAGGGCAGTGGCCTGGGCCTGGCCATCGTGAAAAGCGTGGCCGAGCGCCATGGGGCCACGGTGGAGCTGGGCGACTCGGCGCTGGGCGGGCTGAGGGTGACGCTGCGCTTCACATGAGTCTGGGCGGCCTGCCGCAGCTTCGCGCCGAAGCACTGGCTTTGCTGCGCTGGCGCAAGCGTGACCTTGCGGCGAAACACGCGGCTGCGGGGCTGACCCTTCCGAAAAGGCGGGAAGGGTCGTGCCCGGCCTCGCGCTGGTTTACGCTTGCGCCCCCGGGGCCGCTTGAGGCCCGTTGCACGAAAGACCCCATGAAGCTGCGCCTCGCCCTACCGTTAGTGATGTGTGCGGCCCTGTTGGCCGGTTGCGGCACACAGGTCGTCAACCCCGTTTCCGGCCAGACTGAACGCTCGGTGATGAGCGAGCAAGACGAGATCGCGCTGGGCAAAAAGGCTCACCAGCAGATCCTGCAGGAGTACGGCGTTTACGCCGACCCGAAGCTGCAGGCTTATGTGAACGGCATTGGCCAGCGGCTGGCCAAACAGTCGCACCGCGCCAACCTCACCTGGACCTTCACCGTGCTCGACAGCCCCGACATCAACGCGTTTGCGTTGCCCGGCGGCTACGTCTACGTCACGCGCGGCATCATGGCCTACCTCGACAGCGAGGCCGAGCTGGCCGGCGTGGTGGGCCACGAGATCGGCCACGTGACCGCCCGCCACGGCGCGCAGCGTGCCACGCGCCAGCAGACCGCCGGTCTCGGTGTGCTGGCGGCCACCGTGCTCGGTGCCGTGCTCGAAGCGGGCGGCGTGGGCGGCGCCACCGACCTGGCCAGCCAGGCGTCGCAAACGGCCGCCGCAGGATATGTGGCCTCGTACAGCCGCGACCAGGAGCTGCAGGCCGACCAGCTCGGGGCCGAGTACCTGGTGCGCAACCAGTACAACCCGCAGAACATGATCGACGTGATCGTGGTGCTCAAGAACCAGGAGCAGTTTGCCGCCGACGCCGCCCGTGCCGAGGGCAAGGCCGCGCCCTCGGGCGCGAGCTGGCTGGCTTCACACCCGAGCAACGACAAGCGTCTGGCCGATATCCGGCAGATCGCCAGCAAGTACAGCGGCAACTATGCCGAGGACGGCCGTGCCCGTTACCTACAAGCGGTGGAGGGCATGACCTTTGGCGACAGCCGCGAGCAGGGCGTGGTGCGTGGGCGCAACTTCTATCACGAGCCTCTGGGCATTGCGCTCACCGCACCAGCGGGCTGGCAGGTGCAAAACTCGCAAGAAGCCATCGTGCTGGTGAGCGGGGCGCGCGACGCAGGCCTCATCGTGCGGCTGGTGCCGCCCAAGGCCGGCAACACGCACGAAGAGGTGATCCGCAATGTGATCAAACCCACCGAAGGCCGCACCGAGGCCCGCATGCTGCACGGCTTGTCGGCGACACATTTCAAGGGGACCACGCGCAACGTACAAGGCCAGAGCCAGGCCGTGACGCTCACCGTCGTCACCGGCCCGGGCGGGCGCAACTTCCTGATGCAGTACGCCGCCAAAGACGCCGCCGCGATGCAGCGCGCCAGCGCGCAGATGGGAGAGGCGGAGGCCTCATTCCGCGCCATCACCGCCGCCGACCGGGCAGCGGCCAAACCTTGGAACGTGAAAGCCGTGGCCTACCCGCGTGGTGGTTTTGCCGAGCTGGCGCGCTCGTCGCCGCTGCCGGCGGCGCGGGCCGAGGCACAACTCAAGTTGATGAACAGCGCCTATGGCGCGGGCGCCGAGCCTAAGCCGGGCCAACAAGTGAAAGTGGTGAATTGAAATGAAACCCACAAGCTCTCTTCGTTCGCTGCCCCCCAAGGGGGCGTTCAGTACCTTCGGAACGGCCGGGCGGTACTGACATGGGCGCACAGTGGAAAGCCAAACACAAAGACCTGGCCGCCAACGCCAAAGGCCGCCTCTTTGGCAAGCTGGCCAAAGACATCATGATTGCCGCCCGCCATGGCGCCGACCCGGCGGCCAATTCGCGTCTGCGGCTCGTCATCGAGCAGGCCCGCAAGGTCTCAATGCCCAAGGAAACGCTCGACCGGGCGATCAAGAAGGGGGCAGGGCTGACGGGTGAAGCGGTGCATTTCGAGCATGCGATGTACGAAGGCTTTGCGCCGCACCGTGTGCCGGTGATGGTGGAGTGCCTGACCGACAACGTGAACCGCGCGGCCTCTGAGATGCGCGTGCTGTTTCGCAAGGGCCAGCTCGGCACCTCGGGCACGGTGTCGTGGGACTTCGCTCACGTGGGCCTGATCGAAGCCGAGCCCGCCGCGGCCGGCGCCGACCCCGAGCTGGCCGCTATCGAGGCCGGTGCCCAAGACTTCGAAGCCACCGACGACGAGGCTGTCACCCTTTTCATCACGGACCCCACCGACCTCGATCTGGTGAGCCGCGCGCTGCCGGCGCAAGGCTTCAACGTGGTCTCGGCCAAGCTGGGCTACAAGCCGAAGAACCCGGTCAGCGCCAACAGCCTGAACGCCGAGCAGTTGGAAGAGGTTGAAACCTTTTTGGCCGCGCTGGATGCCAACGAAGATGTGCAGAACGTGTTTGCGGGCTTGCAGGGGTGAGACCCCCGCAGGCGACGCAAGCCCCACCGAGCGTGCCGACCGCCGCAGCCACACGATGGCGCCTGCCTGCCTTCACTTGCGCGTGATGACGATTTGCAGGTCGTCGCTGGGCGCGACCATGGTGTTGTCCTCAGCGCGGTTGAAGCGGGCGATCAGTGGGAGCAGGTCATCGGCGAGTGCCGCTTGTCTGTTGGCTTCGAGTGCGGCAAAGGCCTTGAGCATCGGGCCGTAGTAGGTCTTGAACACGTCGAGCCAATGTTCGAGCGAGCGGTAGCGCATGACGAACTGGCTTTGTTCGATCTGGATGCGTGTTTGCCGATCCTGATTAGCGATGTACCTCAACCAAGCTCCGTTTGCCCTGACCCTTCGGCACCTCAGGACAGGGCAAATCGAAGGGCTGCGCAAGGCTTCGATCCGCGAAGCGGACCCTGTCCTGAGCATGTCGAAGGGTCAGCCCGAACGGTGGGTGGGGCAGGGTTGCCGCTGCCAGCGGCCCACGCCTGGCGGGCCGCCAAGCTGCGGCACGCGGCGCCCGCGGGCAGCGCACTCATCGTGTCGGGCGACACCCCTTTTTTCGAGGCACCCGAGGCGGCGGCCGCATCCAACCAGCGCGCCTCGCTGGCCGTCATTTGGGCTCGTTTCACTGCGGCGCAGACGGCGCGGCCTTGATCCAGCAGGCGGCGGCCAAGCCCTAGCATCCATCACCCCAACCCTCAGGAGACACCCATGAACCTCAGCGCTGCCTTTGCCTTTGTGGCCACCTTGTGCATGGCGCTGCCCTGCGCCGCGCAGGCCGGCCCCATTGCGGCGGGAGGTGTGGGCAAGGTCGCTGCCCCCGAGCGGCCGTACACGCTACAAGAAGCCACCAACATGAAGAAGCTGAGCAGCTTTGGCCTGTGCGACGCCGTGCAGAACGCCGATGACCTGCCCACGCAGCCCGTGCCCGTGCAAGAGGACACCTGCAACTTCTATCAACGCTTCGAGGCCAACTCGGTCGGCCCGAGCAACGGTGGCTCGTGTGGCGGCTACACGGTGGCCTTTGGGCCGATGGGCGACCTGAAGCTCAACTGGAAGCGTTACCGCATCGACGCCACCTGGGGCGACACGCCGCTGACCCAGGCTCAGTGCGGCCAGGAACGATTGGCGGCAGTCGCCTGGGGCGCGCGTTGCCTGAACGACGCCTGCAGCGACACCCAATGGGAAAAAATCGGCACACCCCGATCAAAAGCCGGAACCTGGAGCACCAACCAGGGCCGCTGCGTGCTGTCACACCAGTTCAGCAACGGCGACAAGCACTACAAGACCCTGAGCGTCGACATCATTGCTTCGCTGAAAGAAGGGGCGCAGACAGTGCGCAAGCGGGCCCATGCCGTCATACGCGCCGAGCGGGGCAACGCGAAATGCGCGAACACCACGCTGGAGGCTCGCCCTGCACCCGCACAAGCCGCCAGCACGGCCGGTGCGACTTACCAGCCGCGGCAAAAGCCCTGATGCGACACGCTGTGTGACACGCTGAACGCCGGTGCTAAGCTGGCCTGAACCCATCAACGAGACCTGCCATGCCCGGACTGCTGCCCCACGTCGACCCCGAAGGCCTGCTTGAGTTTTCGGTCGTCTACACCGACCGCGCGCTCAACCACATGTCGCAAAAGTTCCAAGGCGTGATGCGCGACATCTCGGTCACGCTGAAGGAGGCCTACCACGCCAAGTCGGCCATCGTGGTGCCGGGCAGTGGCAGCTTCGGCATGGAAGCGGTGGCGCGCCAGTTCGCCACCAGGCAGAAGGTGCTGGTCATCCGCAACGGCTGGTTCAGCTACCGCTGGACGCAGATCTTCGACATGGGTTCGATCCCGTCGTCGGCAATCGTGCTCAAGGCCCGGCCCATCACATCGGGATCTGAAGCGGCCTATGCGCCGGCCCCCATCGACGAGGTGGTGGCCACCATCCAGCGCGAAAAGCCAGCGCTGGTGTTGGCCGCGCACGTCGAGACGGCCAGCGGCATGCTGCTGCCCGACGACTACCTGCGCGCTGTGGGCGAGGCCGTGCATGCGGTCGGCGGCCTGTTCGTGCTTGACTGCATTGCCTCGGGCGCGATGTGGGTGGACATGCAGGCCACCGGCGTCGACATCCTGATTTCAGCGCCGCAAAAAG
>JBBRFR010000246.1:0-6068 GCA_038241485.1 Burkholderiales bacterium | reverse complement strand
GAAACGCCGAGGCCGGTGCCGGGGCCGAGCAGGCCGATCACGCCGTCGGACGCGGCCGCGCCACCACCCACCTGCACCCGGCCTTCGGGGCCCACGCGTGGCAGCGACATCGCCAGCGCGGTGAAGTTGTTCACCACCAGCAAGGTGCTCAGGCCCAGCTGCTGCTGCACCTCTTGGATCGAGAAGGCCCAATCGCGGTTGGTCATGCGCACCGCGTCGCCATCGATGGGGTAGGCGATGGCCATGGCGCCGTGTTTGGGCACCACGTCGGGCACGCTGCTCAGGTAGGCGCGCACCACCGAAACGAAGTCGCTGTAGTCGGCACAGGGCAGCACCGCGATCCGCTCGAACACCCCGCGCTCGCGCTCGATGCAAAAGCGCGCATAGGTGGCGCCGATGTCGGCCAACAGGCGCGGCTCCACGGCGACAGCGTCAGCGGCTATGGGCATCGGTTGGACGGCGAAGGGGTCGTTGGTGGGTGAATCGGTTTTCATGGCTGCAGGGGGCGAAACCTGCAGCTAATGTACCCAACGGGTCTAGGGCACGGGGGCTCGCTCCAGCAGCACCCAGCGTTGGGCATTGAGCCGCACACGGCCTTGTCTCACCTCGACGGCTTGCCCTGAATAGGCGTCGCGCAGCCGCTCGCCATCGGCAAACGTGCCGGTGACGGCGATGTCTTGTT
This sequence comes from Burkholderiales bacterium, assembly GCA_038241485.1. GTDB lineage: Bacteria > Pseudomonadota > Gammaproteobacteria > Burkholderiales > Burkholderiaceae_C > Rhizobacter. The sequence continues at coordinate 5,386 of JBBRFR010000246.1, read as the reverse complement.
CGCCGCTGGCGTTCATGGCGACCACCACGCGGTCGCCGGTGGTGGCGTCGATGCGGCTGAAGACATAAGGCGTGTCGCTGATTTTTTGATGCACGCCGCGCGCCAGCGCCACGTGGCGCGCGCGGAAGCTGCCGAGCTTGCGCCAGTGGGCGAGCAAGGCCTGGTCGATGGTTGCCCAATTCATGTCGGAGCGGGTGGCTTGCTGCGGGTCGGAGTTGGGGGAGTGGCCTGCCGGGCGACGTGTTTCGTCACCGTAGTAGATCTGCACACCGCCGGGGGCGAGCATCAGCGCGGCGCCACCTTCTTCGAGCTTGTTGCGGTTGAAAAGCTCGGTGTCGTGCGACGAGAGGTAGCTGAGCGTCGAATAGCCCGGCTGGCCCGACAGCAGCGAGCTGTAGCGGCTGAACAAGGCCTCCGGCTTGGCGAACTGCTGGCCTTCTTTCTGAAATTCAAAGTTCAGCAGCGCATCAAAGCCCGACTGGTGAAGCGTCGAGCGCTCCGGCCCCTGGCCCCAGTATTCGCCGACCATCCAGAAGGGCTGGTCGTCGATCTTCTTGGTCGGGTTGCGTGCCTTCCAATCGATGAGGGCCGCGCTCGCGGCGGTCTTGAGCTCGGCCCACGCGGCGGGCTCCACATGCTTGACGGTGTCGGCGCGAAAGCCGTCGATGCCGTACTCGCGCACCCAGTCGGTCAGCCAGCGAACGAGGTAGCCGCGCACGGTGGTGTTGGGCAGCTCGGTGGCTCGCGTGTCGGGTTTGCCGGCACCTTGGCGCAGGAAGGGCGGCAGCTTCACCGCCTCGGTGCTCTCGGTGCGAAAGTCGGGCAGGTAGGCGAGCTGCATCTTCAGGTCGTCGCGGCCACCATCGATGTAGCCCGGCAGCCCGGCGCGCACCCAGTCTCGGCCCCACCACTGGCCGAAGTTGAAGTTGTTGTAGTCGATGTAGCCGTGGTAGTCGGAGAGCTTCGCGCTCTGTGCGTTGGGCCACAGCACCTTGAGGTTGAGGTCTTGTGCGGTCTGGATGTCGAGGTAGCCGGGGTGGTTCATCACCACGTCGAACAAGATGCGGATGCCTTGTGCGTGTGCGGTGTCGACCATCTCGCGCAGCTCTTCGGGTGTGCCCATGCTCTTGTCGAGCACGGTGAAATCGAGCGCGTAGTAGCCGTGGTAGGCGTAGTGCTTGAACTCCTTGTTGCCGCCCACCACCCAGCCGTGAATCTGCTCGTAGGGCGCGGTGATCCAGATGGCGTTCACGCCGAGCTGCTTGAACCAGCCTTCGCGCAGCTTGTGGGTGATGCCTTTGAGGTCACCGCCGTGGAAGGTGCCTACGTCATCTTTCGGTGTCGCTTCGCGCTTGCGGCCATAACTGCCGTCGTTGGCGGGGTTGCCGTTCTCAAAACGGTCGGTGATCGCAAAGTAGACGATGGGGTTGTCGGCAAAGCGGCCGGGGGCTTGCACCGGGCCGGTGGCGACGAGAGGTTTGGCCGCGGGCGCTGCGGCGGCGGCCTTCACCACCAAGGGCTGCTCATTGGCACACGAAACAGACAGCAAGGCGAGGCCCAGGGCGGCCAGCAGCCGCCATGTCGACAGGGGGTTCATGGGGCAGTCCGATCAGGGGCAGGGCTTGTCGGCGCGCGCTTTTTGCGCGTCAGCCAGCGAGGTGTAGATCTAGCGGTAGCCGTTGTAGACCCAGATCTCCTTCGAGGTGTTGCCGTCGAAGGCCATGTCGCGACCGCCTTGTTCTTTGGTGTCGCCCTTGTGAATGATGTAGTTGACGCGGCCCTTGATGAACTCGTCGAGCTTGATCGTCCAGTAAACGCCGAAGTCGCCCTTGCCGCTGGGCGGCATGGGCTTTTGCCATTCGACGCCGGGCAGGGGGATGCCGCCGTCTTTCCACAGGTGTGCGCCCCAGCCGTCGTAGTTGGCGTCGCAGCGGTTGTAGTGGATGGTGGCGGTCTGCGCTTGGGCGGCGGCAGCGCTCAGGGCAAGTGCCGTTGCGGCGGCGGCTTGAAGAATCGCGCGGTTGAGCTTCATGGTGTGCCTCTCTGACGGGTAGTTAGCAGGGGTGAAAGCGGCGTCAGCCTTTGAGACCACCGGCGGTGAGGCCGGAGATCATCCATTTCTGCGCCAGGATGAAGACGATGGTGATGGGCAGGCCCGACAAAATAGCCGCGGCCGCGAAGTCGCCCCACAAATACTTTTGCTCGTACAAGAAGAGCTTGGAGCCGACCGCCAGCGTGAGCTTGGCTTCTTCGTGCAGCAAGATCGAGGCGACCGGGTACTCGATGATGGCGCCGATGAAGGCGAGCAAGAACACCACCATCAAAATGGGCACCGCCATCGGCAGCAGCACCAAGCGGAACGCCTGCCACGGTGTGGCGCCGTCGACCTTGGCGGCCTCTTCGATCTCGATCGGGATGGTGTCGAAGTAGCCTTTGATCGTCCACACATGCAGCGCAATGCCGCCCGAGTAGGCGAGCAGCAAGGCGGCGTGGCTGTCGATGCCGATCGACGGAAACACATTGCCCAGGCGGTCGAAGATGGCGTAGATGGCGACGAGTGCCAACACCGCCGGGAACATCTGCATCAGCATCAGGCCGGCCAGCGAGGCCTGCTTGCCGCGGAACTGCATGCGGGCGAATGCGTAAGCCGCGGTGGTCGACAGCGTGAGCGTGACCAGCGCCGTGAGGCTGGCGACCTTGACCGAGTTCCACAGCCACAGCAGCACCGGGAAGTCGGGCTGCACCAGCCGCCCGTCGGGCGCGGTGTACGAGATGCCGAGCGCGAGCTTCCAGTGCTCCAGGCTGATCTGCTCGGGGATCAGGCTGCCGGCCGCAAAGTTGCCCGGCCGCAGCGAGATCGACAAGATCATGAGGAAGGGGAAGATCACCAGCAGCACCAGGCCGGTCAAGAAGATGTGCGCCGCCAGCACGCGCCAGCGGTGGGATTTGTCGAGGACGATGGCCATTTCGTTCGCCTTATCGAGTTTCTTCGCGCGCGATCTTGGTGAAGCGCATCTGCACCAGCGAGATCACCGCCACCATCGCAAAGATCACCGTCGAGATGGCTGCCGCCAGGCCGTACTGCTGGCCCGAGTCTTGGAAGGCGATGCGGTAGGTGTATGAGACCAGCAGGTCGGTGGTGCCCGCCGGCACGCTGGTGTCGAGGAAGTCGGGTCGCCCGCCGGTCAAGAGCGCGATCAGCACGAAGTTGTTGAAGTTGAAGGCGAAGGCCGAGATGAGCAGCGGCGTGAGCGGCTTCAAGATCAGCGGCAGCGTGATGCTAAAAAAGTTGGTCAACGGCCCGGCGCCGGCCACGGCCGAGGCTTCGTAGAGGTCGGACGGGATCGCTTTGATCAAGCCCATGCACACGATCATCATGTACGGGTAGCCCAACCACACGTTGACGATGAGCAGCATCAGCTTGGCCAGCGTCGGGTCAGAGAACCACGCGGGCCGGATGCCGAACAAGGCTTCCAGGATCAGGTTGATCTCGCCGAAGTTGTTGTTGAACAAACCCTTGAACACCAGGATGGAGATGAAGCCCGGCACCGCGTAGGGCAGGAACAGCATCACACGGTAGGCGCCCTTGAAGCGCAGCGCATCCCAGTTGAACAGCACCGCGAGGAACATGCCGAGTGCGGCGCCGATGAACACGGTGAGGGCCGAGAACACCACCGTCCACACGAAGATGCGAATGAAGGGCTCTTGGAACGCCTTGTCGGTAAAGATGCGGGTGTAGTTGGCCAGGCCGATGCCAACCTGGAAGCCCGGCTGCACCCGCTCGCCGCTGGCGGTTTCGTAAAAGCCGCTGTCGAAGTTGGGCCGCAGGACGCTGGCGTTTTGTTTGTTGAGCAGGCTGCCGTCGGCTTGCTGCTCGTACAGCGGCTGCACTTCGCCAAACTGGCGCAGGCCGGTCATGCGCAGCTTGCGCCCGTCGGGCAGCACGAAGGCCAGGGCCTTGAGCTGGGCTTGTTTGGCGATCAGTTCTTTGAGTGGCACCGGGTCGCCCAACACGATCTTCACCTGCTCGGCGGGCTCGATCTTGAGCTCCAGCGCAGCGGTACCCGCCAGCGCCAGCGGGCCGGAGACGAAGGCCTTGTTGGCGTCGGCGTCTTCAAGCCTCGCGCGGAACTCGCGGCCATCGGCGTGCAGGGTGAAGGCCAGCGGCTCGGCCTCGGCCCGGTAGGTTTCGTCCAGAAAATACTGCGTGGCCCGCGGGAACTTCAGCAGGTTCTTCGAGCTGTAGTTGGTGAAGCCGATGCCCATGGTGTAGAGCATGGGAAACACCACGAAGATCAGCGCCGCGGCAATGCCAGGAAAGAGGTAGCGGTAAGCGTAGGTGCGCGGCGAGGTGTAGACCCACAGCGCCAAGCCTGAGATGACCAACATGGTGCCGGCCAGCAGCGTCTCGCCGGCCGCGTGCACCAGCGCCACCGCGTACAGGGCGGCGATCAGCACCAGGGCCAGCAGGGCGCCTGGCAGCCAGCGCTTTGGGGACGATGAAGACATCTTGGGTTGCATAAGGGTTGCGGGGCTCTCACCCAGCCCCGTTCGCCCTGAGCTTGTCGAAGGGCCCTTCGACAGGCTCAGGGCGAACGGAGGGGGGGATCTCAGGGCGAACGGTGGTGGGATCTCAGGGCACGGAGTTGGAGTCTCTGTCCCTGAGCCCGAACGGATTCAATTCACATCACTTGGCCGAGATGCGCTTGGCCGCTGCGTCCAGCGCTTCCTGGGGCGACTGGCGGCCTTCGGTCATGTTTTGCAGTGCCGATTGCATCGACGACCAGAAGCGGCCCATCTCCGGGTTGTTGGGCATGGGCGAGCCGTCTTGCGCGCTTGCCATGGTGGCCAGGATGTTGGGGTTGCTCTTGAGCTCGGCAAACAGCGCCTTGCTGGCCGGGGTGCCCAGTGGCACGTCGTCGTTGATCTGCTTCAGGCCTTGCACGCTCAGCATGTGGTTTTCGATGAACTCGACCGCCACGTCACGGTTGGGCGAGGCCTTGGAGATCATGGCGCCCAGCACGCCGACGAACGGCGCGGCCTTCTTGCCCGCCACGGTCGGGATCTTGGCGACGCCGAAGTCGATGTTGGCCTTCTTGAGGTTGTCCCACGACCAGGGGCCGTTGATCATCATCGCGACCTTGCCTTGCGCCATGCCGGCTTCCATCTCGGCGTAGCCAGCGCCCTTGGTCATCACGCCGTCTTTCACCATTTTGGCCAACAGCTCGGCGCCCTTGAGCGAGCCGGCGTTGTTGACGCCGGTGTCGGTTGCGTCATAGGTGCCGTCGGCCTTGAGCTTGAACACATAACCCCCGTTGGCAGCCAGCAGCGGCCAGGTGACGTATGTGTTGTTGTATTCCCAGAGCATGGCCTTCTTGCCCGAGGC
>JBBRFR010000245.1:0-6083 GCA_038241485.1 Burkholderiales bacterium | reverse complement strand
AGCACCCGAATGTCGGGCTGCCTTCACGGATGTCGACTGCGACGTCGAACACACTTCCTTGCGTGACGCGAACCAGCTTGCCCTGGGCATGCGGCGGGCGCTGGAAGTGCATGCCGCGCAATACGCCTTTCACCGAACGCGAGTGGTTATCTTGCACGAAGGTCACGTCATGCCCCACGGCTTCTGTGAACACCTTCTGGCTGAAGCTCTCCATGAAGAAGCCGCGCTCATCCCCAAACATCTTGGGTTCCAGAATCAGCACGCCTTCGATGGCGGTCTTGGTCACTTTCATCAAAACACCTGGCTTTTGACGATCTGCATGAGGTACTGCCCATAGCCATTCTTGAGCATGGGCTTGGCCATGGCTTCGAGTTGCTCGGCCGTGATCCAGCCCGAACGGAAAGCGATTTCCTCAGGGCACGCCACCTTCAAGCCTTGGCGCTTTTCCAGCGTGGCGATGAACTGCCCAGCTTCCATCAGGCTGTCGTGTGTGCCGGTATCGAGCCACGCGTAGCCGCGCCCCATGATCTCGACGTTGAGTTGGCCGAGTTCAAGGTAGCGGGCGTTGACGTCGGTGATCTCCAGCTCACCGCGCGGTGAGGGTTTGATGTTGGCGGCGATGTCGCACACCTGCTCGTCGTAGAAGTACAGGCCGGTGACCGCGTAGTTGCTCTTGGGCGCCTTCGGCTTTTCTTCGATGCTGACGGCGCGCTTTTGTGCGTCGAACGCCACCACACCGTAACGCTCGGGGTCGTGCACGTGGTAAGCGAACACCGATGCGCCGCCCGGGCGATCGGCGGCCGAATGCAGCAAGCCTTGCAGGTCGTGCCCGTAGAAGATGTTGTCACCCAGCACCAGCGCGCTGGGCAGGCCGTTGACGAACTTCTTGCCGAGGATGAAGGCCTGCGCCAGGCCGTCGGGGCTGGGTTGCACGCAGTAGCTGATGTTGACGCCCCACTTGGCGCCGTCGCCCAGCAGCGCCTCGAAGCGTGGTGTGTCTTGCGGAGTGCTGATGAGCAGGATGTCGCGTATGCCGGCCAGCATCAACGTGGCCAGCGGGTAATACACCAACGGCTTGTCGTACACCGGCAGCAGCTGCTTGCTGATGGCGAGCGTGGCCGGGTGCAGGCGGGTGCCGGAGCCGCCGGCGAGGATGATGCCCTTGCGGGTTTGGGGTGAGGCTGTCACAGCGGTTCCATTAAATCAATTGGGGCGTTGTAGCGAGCGACCATCTTGTCGGCGGTGAGCGCGGCGAGATCGTCTGGTGAGAAATCGAAGCCAGGTTTGCCAAGCGATTTTTTGATGGCAATCTCCCATATGTTTACCGCCGAAAACATGATGTTGTGCCCAGGGTCGGCCAGCGCTTCAAGCAGCGCAGGAGGGAGCCGCCTGTAATGCATCAGCGCCCCCAGCAGCACATGCGTATCGAGCAACACGCGCATCAGCGGCCTTTGAACAGCGTTTGTATGTCATCGGGCAACGGTGCATCAAAGTCATCCGGAACGGCAAATTTTCCTTCAAGCAGACCCAAGGGCCGCCGCCTTGGCTTGGGTTGCAGGCCGACCAGGCGCGCAATGGGTTTCCCAGCGCGCGAGATGAGCACTTCATCGCCAGCTTCAACAGCTGCCAGAAGGCGCGACAGCTGGGTCTTGGCTTCGTGAACGTTGACGGTGCGCATGTGGCAGGCCGAAGTGAGGTTGGCTAAATATAGCTAAGGCTTTTCAGCCGATGATCTCAAGGAGCATGCGCTCGACGCCGGTTTGCCACGGGGGCAAGCTGAGGCGGAAGGTCTCCTGCAACTTGCTGGTGCTCATGCGCGAGTTGCCTGGGCGCTTGGCCGGTGTGGGGAAGGCGCTGGTGGGCACGGGCTCAATGGCGCCGAGGCTCACCTGGATGGGCTGGCCGGCTTGGCGTGCGAACTCGATCACGTGCTGGGCGTAGCCGTGCCAGCTGGTTTCGCCCGATGCGACAGCGTGGTAGGTACCGCTCAGCAGTGGCTGCTGAAGGGCTGCGCGCAGCGCATGCGCGGTGATGTCGGCCAGCAGGTCGGCACCGGTGGGCGCGCCGATCTGATCGTTGATGACGGTCAGCTTGTCGCGCTCTTTGGCCAGGCGCAGCATGGTCTTGGCGAAGTTGCCGCCACGTGCGGCGTACACCCAGCTGGTGCGAAAGATCAGGTGGCGCACGCCGCTGGCCCGAATGGCGTCTTCGCCTTCGAGCTTGGTTTGGCCGTAGACGCTCAAGGGCCCGGTGGGCGAGTCTTCGAGCCAGGGTGTGCTGCCGCTGCCGTCGAACACATAGTCGGTGCTGTAGTGGGCGAGCCATGCGCCGAGCGCAGCCGCTTCGCGGGCCAGCACGCCGACGGCCGAGGCGTTGATGGCGCGGGCCAACGCGGGCTCGCTTTCGGCCTTGTCGACGGCGGTGTGTGCGGCCGCGTTGACGATGATGTTTGGCGCCACCCCGCGCACGGTGGCGGCGAGCGACTCGGGTTTGGAAAAGTCGGCGGTGAGTGGCCCGGGGCTGTCGAAGTCGAGTGCGATCAACTCACCCAGGGGCGCCAGCGCTCGCTGCAACTCCCAACCAACTTGGCCGTTTTTGCCCAGCAGAAGAATTTTCATCGGGATGTCATCTTGTTGAGCGATCAGCGTAGTTGCGATCAACCCACTCGCGGTAGGCGCCGCTTTGCACGCGGGCCACCCAGTCGGTGTTGTCCAGGTACCAGCGCACGGTCTTGCGGATGCCGGTCTCGAAGGTTTCGGCCGGCTTCCAGCCGAGCTCGCGCTCGAGCTTGCGGGCGTCGATGGCGTAGCGGCGGTCGTGGCCAGGGCGGTCGGTCACGTAGGTGATGAGCCGGGCGTAGCTGCCGGCCGGGTCGGGCTTGAGTTCGTCGAGCAGGGCGCAGACGGTTTTGACGATCTCGATGTTGGGCTTCTCGTTCCAGCCGCCCACGTTGTAGGTCTCGCCGAGGGTGCCGCGGGCCAGCACCTCGCGGATGGCGGCGCAGTGGTCTTTGACGTAGAGCCAGTCACGCACCTGTTGGCCGTCGCCATACACCGGCAGGGGCTTGCCGGCGAGGGCGTTGACGATCATCAGCGGGATCAGCTTCTCGGGGAAGTGATAAGGCCCGTAGTTGTTGCTGCAGTTGGTGGTGACCACCGGCAGGCCGTAGGTGTGGTGCCAGGCGCGCACCAGGTGGTCGCTGGCGGCCTTGCTGGCCGAGTACGGGCTGTTGGGCTCGTAGGGGTGGGTTTCGGTGAAGGGGGCGTCGGTGGGCTTGAGCGAGCCGTACACCTCGTCGGTGGACACGTGGTGAAAGCGGAAGGCCTCTTTGGCCGCACCTTGCAGCTGCATCCAGTGGCCGCGTGCCGCTTCGAGCAGGGTGAAGCTGCCGTTCACATTGGTCTGCACAAAGGCACCGGGGCCGTGGATGCTGCGGTCGACGTGGCTCTCAGCCGCAAAGTGCACGATGGCGCGGGGCTGGTGCTCGGCCAGCAGGCGGTCGAGCAGAGCACGGTCGCCGATGTCGCCCTTGACAAAAATGTGCCGCGAATCGCCGTCGAGTGACTTGAGGCTTTCCAGGTTGCCGGCGTAGGTGAGGGCGTCGAGGTTGAGCACCGGCTCGCCCGTGGCGGCAATCCAGTCGAGCACGAAGTTGGCGCCGATGAAGCCCGCGCCGCCGGTGACAAGAATCATGGGATGTGCTGTGTTTGTTGAGGGGCTGCGATCTCAACGCCACCCTGATCCGCGGGATTCTAGTGGCGCCACAAGGGTCGATCGAGGGGCATTTGTGGCGCGGGAGATAATCCGAGGATGACTCAAACAGCTCTTGAAACCATCGGTCTCGCTTCTTCGCAAGAGGACGGCGCCGAATTCGCTGCCCCCGCGACCATGGAGTTCGCCTCTCTCGGCCTGGCCCCGTTGCTGGAAAAAGCGGTCACCGACTCCGGCTACACCACCATGACGCCGATTCAGGCCAAGGCGATCCCGATTGTGCTGGCCGGGCGTGACGTGATGGGCGCGGCGCAAACCGGCACCGGCAAGACGGCCGCCTTTTCGCTGCCGCTTCTGCACAAGATGATGAAGCACGAAAACAGCAGCGCTTCACCCGCCCGACACCCGGTGCGCGCCCTGGTGCTGGCGCCCACGCGCGAGCTGGCCGACCAGGTGGCCAAGAGCATCAAGACCTATTCCAAGCACACCAAGCTGCGTGCGATGGTGTTGTTTGGCGGCATAGAAATGAAGCCGAAGACGCTGGAGTTGAAGGCCGGCGTCGAGGTGCTGATTGCCACCCCTGGGCGCCTGCTCGACCACATCGAAGCCAAAAACTGCGTGCTCAACCAGGTGGAGTACGTGGTGCTCGACGAGGCCGACCGCATGCTCGACATCGGCTTCCTGCCCGACCTGCAGCGCATCCTGAGCTACCTGCCCAAGCAGCGTCAGACGCTGTTGTTCTCGGCCACCTTCTCGCCCGAGATCAAGCGCCTGGCCGAGAGTTATCTGCAAGACCCCATTCTTGTGGAAGTCGCCCGCCCGAACGCCACCGCCACCAACGTGGAGCAGCGTTTCTACAGTGTCGCCACCGACGACAAACGCGCTGCTGTCTGCAAGATCCTGAAGGACCGTGCGCTGACCCAGGCCATCGTGTTCGTGAACTCCAAGCTCGGCTGCGCGCGGCTGGCCCGCTCGCTGGAGCGTGATGGCCTGAAGACCAATGCCTTGCACGGCGACAAGTCGCAAGACGAGCGTTTGAAGGCGCTTGATGCGTTCAAGCGCGGCGAGGTCGACGTGCTGGTGTGCACCGACGTGGCGGCACGTGGCCTGGACATCGCCGACCTGCCCGCCGTTTTCAATTTCGATGTGCCTTTCAACGCCGAAGACTACGTGCACCGCATTGGTCGCACGGGTCGTGCGGGGGCGTCCGGCCTGGCAGTGACGCTGGTGTCTTCTTCAGACGCCCGCTTGGTGGCCGACATTGAGCGGCTCATCAAGAAGAAGATCGAGTTGGAGCCGCTGGAGCTCGACGAGGCCCGCCCGCCGCGCGAAGATCGCCCACGCCGTGTGCCCGAGGAGGTCTCTGCCCGCAGTGAGAGCCCTGAGAGCCCACGGCCTGCCCGCAGCTATGCCCAGCCGGTGAGGGCACCGCGCGATCCGTTCTTCGACAAGCCCTACGAGCCCAGTGTTTCAGCCGAGGCGGCAGCGGCCTGGGAGAGCAAGGCGCCTGCACCGACCTCCGCCTCGCGCGGGCTCTCCCCCAACATCAAACCCAAGAAGAAGCTTGCCGCGCTGTTTGGTGGCAGCAAGCCCACGCCGGCGGGCTGAGCTCACTGCGCGAGCAGTGAAAAGACAGCGGGTACATCGGCCGGTATTGCGCTCGGGCGGGTTTTCCAGTGGGCCACGTTGTCGGTGCGTGTCCAGGCCTGAGGCAGGGTGAGCCCGCAGCTCACAGACAGCTGGGTGTCGCCCCGCAGATGGGCGATCAAGGCCGCCAGCAATGCCTCGTTGCGGTAGGGTGTTTCGATCATCAGCTGCGTTTGCCCGGCGCGTTTGGACAAGGCCTCCAACTCGCGGATGCGTGTGCCACGCTGGCCGGCGTCCACCGGCAGGTAGCCGACGAACGCAAAACTTTGCCCATTCAGGCCACTCGCCGCCAGGGCGAGTAAGAGCGAGCTGGGGCCGGCCAGCGCCTCGACTTGCAGCCCCAACGCATGGGCGGCCTGCACCAGTGCTGCGCCCGGGTCGGCCACGGCCGGCAGGCCGGCCTCTGAGATCAAGCCGACGTCGTGGCCTAGCAGGGCAGGTTGTAAAAGCGGTTTCAGATCAGGCAGTGCCGCGACGCGCGCACCCTTGGCCGGGCGCGGCAGCTCGACGATCGACAGCGTCTGCAGCGCTTGCGCCAGCGGCACCACCGCGTCGACACGTTTCAAGAAGGCACGTGTGGTTTTCGCGTTCTCGGCGACCCAGTGGGTCAGCTTGGCTGCGGTGCGTATCACCCCCAGGGGCAGCACGTCTTGCAGGTCGGCATCGCCGGCCACGCCGAAGTCGAGCGTGTTGGGCATGAGGATCAGCTTGCCGGGAGGCAACGT